>JAHECZ010000033.1 GCA_024641475.1 Gammaproteobacteria bacterium | reverse complement strand
GGTAACAATATCAAGTTGTCTGATACGGTTAATCCGAATTCCGGTGATGTCAATGTCGGTGGCGTGATTCTCGGTGCCAACGGTAGTGCAGAAACCGCTGTGATCAGCGGTATGATTACCTTCGGTTCTGACAAATCATTCGGTATTCTGGGTATGCCTGGCGCATCATTAGCAAATCCACAGGAAGCTTCGCATCTGGCTGCGGTACAGGAAGTTGATATCAGCACGGTAGCTGGCGCTAACAAAGCGATGGCTGTGGTTGACTCAGCTCTGAACACGGTGAATGCGCAACGTGCCAAATTTGGTGCGATTCAAAGTCGTTTCGGATCAACGATTGCTAACTTGGCAACCAACTCTGAAAACCTGACAGCTGCCCGTTCGCGTATTCGTGATGCAGATTACGCCCAGGAAACGGCGGAACTCACTCGTGCGCAGATCCTGCAACAAGCAGGTACGGCGATGTTGGCGCAAGCTAACACTTCACCGCAAAGCGTCCTGTCGTTGCTGAAGTAATGTGAATCCGTAGCGTGGACTTTGACATGAGTTGGAGTCTGCATGCGGTAACCATGAGGGGTAAGTCGTTATGGCAAATCAATCCATAGCAAGCGTAGCCTCGCTGGTGAACACGAGTAACGGCAATCGGAGTGGGGTTAGTATCTCCCGGGTTCGGGAGGTGCAAGTGGCAGAGCCAGTACGGCAAGTTTCTGCCGCCGATCATCTGGTGGAGCTGACGTCGGCACGACAGACGGCAGCACAGCAGGGTGAAGTCTCACGACAGGCGTTCGAAAAGGTTGTCAGCGAGTTGCAGAGTTATGTGCAAAAATCGCAACGAAATCTGGATTTCCATGTGGATGACCAGACTGGACGCGTAGTTGTACAAGTAATCGATGCAACGAATGATGAGGTGATACGGCAAATACCCAGCGAGGAAATGCTGGATATCGCAAGGAGAATACAGGTACTACTGGACGAGCAGGATGTACCGACAAAAGGGATGCTGTTGGAGCTCAAGGCCTAGGATGGTCCTGGAATTGCATAGTCACCTGATAGCCGACCCTGTAATGGGGTCGGCCATCATTTTACCGTGACAGCGCTAACCCAGCGCGAGGAGAGCTATGGCAAGTGTTGGTCCAGCCGGAGGTAATGCGAGTTCAGGTCTGGATGTCCAGGGGCTGGTGGGCAAGCTGGTCAGTGCGGATCGTGCGCCGATGGATGCGCGTTTGACCCGGCAAGAAGTGCAGGTCCAGGCCAATATCTCGGCTTTGGGAACTTTTCGCGCCAGTCTGGCTGAATTTCAAAACAGTTTAAAAGGTCTGCGTGATACCGCCGATTTGCACAAGATGACGATTAAGTCATCCAATGACGATGCAGTGGAAGTCATTGCGAGTAAGGAAGCTCAGCCCGGCAGTTACCAATTGGAAGTTCGTCAATTAGCACGAGCCCAACGGCTGGTTTCAGCTGTTTTTAGTTCCGATCTGGATCCGGTCGGTACCGGCAAGCTGACATTTCAATTTGGCAAGCTCAATCCGCAAACCAGTAATTTTGATATCAATGGCAAATCGATTCCGCAAGTCATCGAGATTTCTGACAGTAATAATTCCTTGCGTGGTATCAAAGAGACGATCAATAAATCAGATTTCGGGGTGCGCGCCTCAATTGTGAATGATGGCAGCGGCTATCGACTGGTCTTGACGTCTGCCTTAACAGGCACGGCGAATCAAATGCGAATTCTGGTGGATGATGCTGCCAATGGTCAGAGTGGCAGTGATCTGGCGCTCCTGAGTTATGATGTGCTTGGCAGCAGGAATCTTGAAGAGACGGCGGCTGCCGATGATGCCGTTATCAGTTTGGACGGGATTGAAGTATCCAGTCCGACGAATCAGATTGATAACGCGATTACCGGGTTGACCCTTAAATTAAAAAATACCACCAATAATGAACCTGTGCATGTTAGCACCAGCTTTGATCAAAGTGCAGTGCTGGATGCTGTTCACGGGTTTGTTAAGTCCTACAATGATTTAAATACCACCATGCAATCAATTGCAGGTGTAGATCAAAAAACCAAACAGGCTGGACCATTAGCGGGCGATCCTACTGTACGCGGTATTGTCGAACAGTTGCGGCGTGTAATTGGCGGGTCGTTTGGTGGAATAAATAAGGAATATGTTTCCTTGGCGAGCATTGGTATTGATAGCCAACGCAATGGAACATTGTCAATTGATGAAAGCAAATTACAAAACGCAGTTGCAGGTAATTTCACCGAGATTGCCCAGCTGTTTGCACGTTCGGGATCGGCCAGCGATCCGTTAGTGAAATTCGTTGACGCCAAAGAAGCAACGGCGATGGGTGCGTATGGTTTACGGATTACCCAGCTACCCAAGCATGGGTACTATATTGGTGCAGAGAATGGCGGTCTGACCAACACTGCAATTACCGACGCGGATAATAAGCTGGTTGTTAAAGTTGATGGCACGACCTCCGCCCCCATTGCGTTGACACCAGGGGTATACACCACAGGCAATGAACTTGCAGCAACCTTGGCCAGGCAGATCAATAGTGATGCTGCCATTAAACGTGCCGGATCAAGTGTCACTGTACGAGTTATTGCTGATCAACTGGTCATAGAGTCTGCGCGCCTGGGTAGTGCCTCGCGTCTGGAAATTGTTTCTGCCGATCCCGGAATTAAATCTCTTGGTTTGGATCCTGCTGTTGGTATCGAAGGTGCTGATATCGAAGGGACGTTGGGAAATCAACCTGCCAGCGGCAGTGGCAATCGCTTAATCGGCGAACAGCTTGCGGCTGGATTAAAGGTCGAGCTGCTGGGTGGCAAAGTGGGTGACCGCGGCGAGGTGGTGTTTTCCCGTGGCGTGGCCGAACAGCTGAATGGATTGCTGGATGATTTTCTTGGGGCGCAAGGCATTATCGGTACCCGTAGCAAAGGCTATGACGCTCGCATCCATGATATTGGTCAACAGCGCGACCAGATGGATCGGCGTTTGGCTACGACAGAGCAACGCCTATTAAAGCAGTATTCATCTTTGGACGCTTTATTAGGCAAGATGCGCGATACCAGCACTTATTTAAGTACCCATTTGCCCGGTGCAGATGGGACAAGATAGCAGCAGCAGACAAAAATATTTTTAATTAACAGTTTATCGAGTAAAACAAGATAACGACATAGGAGTAAGCAGTAATGAACATGGCTAAATTTCATAGTGCGGTAAAGCAATACGGTCAGGTGGGGGTTGCTTCGAGTGTCGAAGCTGCCAATCCACATCGATTGATCCATATGCTGATGGACGGCGCGCTGGAGAAAATTGCAATGGCCAAGGGATTTATGCTGCGCAAGGATATTGCCCATAAAGGCAGTCATATCAGCTGGGCAATTTCCATTATCGATGGTTTGCGTGCCAGTCTGGATAAGGAAGCAGGCGGCGAAATCGCCGTGAATCTGGATGATTTGTATGATTATATGAGCCGCCGTCTGTTGCGGGCGAATCTTGAAAATAATACCGATATTCTTGATGAAGTCAGCTCGTTGCTGCGCTCGATTAAAACCGCATGGGAAGCGATACCTGCGGAAACACGTAGTTCGACTCCAGCTGCTGTTAGTAACGTTGGCTAAACATGCAGTATCTGTCGCTACAACAAGGCGCTGATAAAGTATTGCGTTTAACGCAACACATGTTGCAATTGGCGATCGCGGATGATTGGCAGGCGGTTGCCAGTGTCGAACAGGAACGCCAGCGTTCCATCGACGCGTTGTTCCGACATCCACAATTAGCGCAAGCCATGCCCAACATCGCCGGTACATTGCAAATCGTGATGGAGCTGGACAAGCAATGTATCGAACGCGGTGAGTCCATGCGTCAGCAATTGGCGCAGGCTTTGAAAGAAACCTCAGCTGGCCCGCGTGCATTGCGTGCGTATACGTCGTCTACATGAAGCGATAATTCGGGAGCAGCCAGGCTGGCGCAAGGCAAGCGGACATGACAGATGGATTTCACGTTGATTTGAATTTGCCATTCCACTGGCGGCTATGCGCGAGTGAAGTGTGCCGTGCGCAACAAGGAATTAATTCAAGTGTCTATGCCATCCTCGATGGCTATGATGCGGTGGCTACGATCAGCGACAACCACACCACGACTTCATCTGTGGCGCGACTTGAAGCCAAGGTTGATCTGTTGATGGCGTTAGTCACTCGTCTGTTGCAGGAACAACAATCACCTCCGGCGATCCAGGCGGTGCAGCTGTCAGCGCAACAAATTATCTGGACGGGAGATACTCAAAATCTCATTAATCAGTCACTCGCCGTACAATTATTTCTCGATCCCCGATTGCCACAGCCACTGACCCTGTGCGGCATCGTGCAGGCCACAACACCAGGGCAGATCTGTTTATCACTGCAACATCCCGATGATCTGGAAGCAGCCGCATGGCAACGCTGGCTGTTCCGGCAGCATCGTCATCACATTGCCAAATTGCGCAACCCGCATCGCGCCTAAAGCCTATAACTCATATGGTTTAAGGTCGTTGAGTTAACAATGCCTTAGATTACGGAATTGATGCCCCCTCTGGTTTGTGCCAAAATTTTGACAAGATCAATATCCCTGCTACGCTGTAACTACTAATGACTCAGGTGCCAGCAGGGATCGTTCAGCTAGCCAACCCAGGTTAAACCAACATAAGCAGGAGTTGTATGTCGATACTGTTGCTCGACAATGTGGATGAGCGTCGCCGGGAAACCGAGCTGCTCCTGAATTTCAGCGAATACGATTTATATGGCTCGGGGCATTGCCAGGACTGGCCATCATTGGTGGTTAAGGACAAAGCCCCTGATGTGGTGGTCATGGGTGAGTGCGGAGATCGCAATGAGTCACTGACGACCATTGAGGCCATCAAGCAACAGTTCGGCAATATAACACCGGTATTGTTGTTATCCGCGCAAGGCGAGAAAAATCAGATTGCCCCCGAATTAGCGTCGCTGGTAGTCAATGTGGTCGCACTACCGCTGAAACATCGACAATTAATACATGCCTTGCATCTGGCGCAGGTTTATCGCGAATCCCAATCCGGCGGCAGCAATACCACGCCCATGCTGTTTCGCAGTCTGGTTGGCCATAGCCGAAAAATTACCGCGGTACGAAAATTAATCGAGAAAGTTGCCGATACCGATGCAACGGTGCTGATCCTGGGCGATTCGGGCACCGGCAAAGAAGTCGTGGCGCGCAATCTGCATTACCATTCGTCGCGACGTGACAAGCCATTTGTCCCGGTGAACTGCGGTGCGATCCCGCCAGATTTATTGGAAAGTGAGTTATTTGGCCATGAGAAAGGCGCATTCACCGGTGCGATCAGTGCGCGCCAGGGGCGATTTGAGCTGGCAGAAGGTGGCACCTTGTTCCTCGATGAAATTGGTGACATGCCTTTACCCATGCAAGTGAAATTATTGCGCGTAATTCAGGAACGGGTTTTTGAACGCGTCGGCAGTAATCGTAGCCTGCGGGTGGATGTGCGCATCGTGGCAGCAACACACCGGGATTTGGAAACCGAAATTGCGCGTGGCCGTTTCCGTGAAGATTTGTATTACCGGCTCAATGTGTTTCCCATCGAGATGCCGGCCTTGCGTGAACGCAGCGAGGATACGCCCTTATTGATTAAGGAATTAATTACACGCATGGAACACGATCAACGCGGTTCAGTACGGCTTACCCCGGCCGCAATCGCGGCACTTGCCAATTATGCCTGGCCTGGCAATGTGCGCGAATTATCCAATCTGGTGGAACGCCTGATGATTATGTTTCCTTATGGCGTGGTCGATGTGCGGGATTTGCCTGAGAAATTTCGGGGCGCGCTTACGGATGAGGCCAGTGATGAATCTGATAGCGGGGCAGAACCGCTCACGATCGACCCGAACATTCAGGTCGATATGCGTTTGCCGCGTGATGGCCTGGATTTAAAGGAACATCTGAATCAGCTGGAGTACTCATTAATTAAGCAGGCTCTGGATGAAGCCGACGGTGTGGTCGCCCATGCGGCCAAGCGCTTATGTATGCGCCGGACAACCCTGGTGGAAAAAATGCGCAAATACGGTTTTGCGCGTCATGAGCAGCTGTCAGAATATTGACCTTCAATATGTCTTGTTATTTTAACTCTTTGATTTAACAGAGAAGTCTCTTCGGGCATAGTTCTTGCTCCTGTGTGTTCATCCAATGATGAACTGAGCAATCACAGGCAGGCATGACTCATACAACCGCACTTTCTGCGTCCGCGTTACAGGAAGCTTTTGCGACCTTCAACCAGTTGTCATCACAACTGGCCGGTTCCTATCACGCATTGGAACAACGTGTCAGTGAACTCAATGAAGAGCTGGCGCACAGCCACGATGCCCGCTTGCGTGAATTAACTGAAAAAGAACGGCTGGCGCAACGCTTATCGACGTTATTGCAAGTGTTACCGGGTGGGGTAATCGTGCTTGACGGGAGTGGTCGCATCCAGGAACACAATCAGGCCGCAGCCGAATTTCTCGGTGAGTCGTTAACCGGTCAGAACTGGAGTACCGTGATTCAACGTGCCTTTGCGCCGCGCCGCGATGACGGGCATGAAGTCTCGCTGGTTGACGGGCGGCGTGTCACCATCGCCACTTGTCCAATGGCGAATGAACCAGGACAAATTTTGCTACTCACCGATGTGACCGAAATGCGATTGTTACAGGATCGCCTGTCACAGCAACAACGCCTGGCCGCAATGGGTGAAATGGCGGCATCGCTGGCACATCAGATTCGCACCCCGTTAGCTTCCGCCATGTTGTATAGCTCGCAACTCAAACATCCAAATTTACCTAATGAAGAACGCGAACGCTTTGGCGAAAAAATCCGTTCACGGTTAGCGCATTTGGAACATATCGTTAACGATATGTTGTTGTATGCCCGCAGTGGCACTACTGGCAAGACCGAAGCATTTGCCTGCAGCACGCTGTTGCGTGATTTAGAGCATGGTATTGATGCTCAACTTTTACAAAGTAAAACCCATTTTGACTGGCGGGATGAAACACAGGGCTGTGTGTTGACCGGCAATCAGCAAATGCTGGTTAGCGCCGTGACGAATCTCGCCGTTAATGCGATACAGGCCATGGGTAATGGCGGCAGATTAAAGTTAGTAGCGCGACCCGCAGATTTGAATCACGTGGATATCGTTGTGTCAGATAATGGACCGGGTATTCCTGCCGAAAAAATCGGCCAGATTTTTGATCCCTTTTTTACCACACGTGCCGAAGGTACCGGTCTGGGCCTCGCCGTGGTCGCTGCCATTGTGCGTGCCCACAAGGGCGAAATCATGGTGGAGTCAAAACCAGATAAAGGCACAACCTTTGTGCTGCGGTTGCCGATGGCAATGGTGGCGCAAGCTGGTGTAGCCAATGACCTGGATGATATTAACCCGGTACGTAGCAGTCGTGCCTGACAGGAGAGATGTTTTATGACGACAACGACAATTCTGGTTGTGGAAGATGACAACGAGTTACGCGAAGCTTTGTGTGACACCCTGAAACTGGCCGGGTATACGGTAGTACATGCCAGCAATGGTGTTGCGGCACTGCCATTGTTGACGGAAAAAGTTTTTGATCTGGTTATTAGCGATATTCAAATGCCTGCGATGGATGGACATAGCCTGCTAAAGAAAATCAAAGCAAAGAATATCGATGTGCCGGTTATTCTGATGACGGCCTATGGCACGATTCAGCAGGCTGTCGACGCAATGCGTGATGGTGCGGTGGATTACATGGTGAAACCATTTGAGGCCGAAGTGCTGGTCAATATGGTGTCACGTTATGCCCGTTCTACGATCTCTGCTACGTCAGAGCTGATTGCGGTCGATCCAGCGTCGCGTGAATTGGTCCAAATGGCCAAACGTGTAGCGCAGAGTGACGCCACGGTGTTAATTACTGGTGAAAGCGGTAGCGGCAAGGAAGTGCTGGCCCGGTTTGTACATCAACAGTCATTACGCGCCAACCATCCCTTTGTTGCGATAAACTGCGCTGCGATCCCTGAAAACATGCTGGAAGCGACCTTGTTTGGTTATGAAAAAGGTGCGTACACCGGTGCATATAAAGCCTCGCCAGGAAAATTCGAGCAAGCGCAGGGTGGTACCTTGTTGCTGGATGAAATCACCGAAATGGACTTGGGGTTGCAAGCCAAATTATTACGTGTGATACAGGAACGTGAAGTGGAAAGGTTGGGTGGTGGCAAGACGATTGCACTGGATGTGCGCATCATTGCTACATCAAATCGTGACGTGCACGCCTATATTGCCGAAGGTCGCTTTCGTGAAGATCTGTTTTATCGGCTGAATGTTTTCCCGCTACACATTGCTGCTCTGCGGGATCGAGCCAGAGATATTATTCCATTGGCGCAGCGATTGCTGGAGCTGCACTGCCAATCTCAAAAACGTGCTATTGCCTTTATTGACGATGCCGCGCAACAACGTCTGACAGCACATGATTGGCCGGGCAATGTGCGGGAACTGGATAATGTTATTCAGCGTGCACTGATACTCCAAAGTGGCGAGCAAATTGGTGTGCAGGATATTCATTTTGAATCTGCGCGGGCAATTCCTGCGCCAATCAAGCCTGTTGGCAAGGAAGTAATGGTCACGCCTGATGTTGTGGATGCAACAGGCAGCGATAGTTTGGGTGATGAACTGCGGCATAAAGAGTGGCATGTTATCGTGAATACAATCAAAGCGGTAAACGGCAGTCGCAAACGTGCGGCAGAGCGACTGGGTATCAGTCAAAGAACGTTACGCTATAAGCTGGCCAGGATGCGCGATGAAGGGGTGGCAATACCAGACAAGTTATTCTCTGAAAGTTTGTGAGTGGAGTGAATTATGGCGAATACGATTAATCCCGATACCTTGCTGGTGCAGATGCGCGCATTGGCCTCGCAGGCCCAGGGCAAGGCAATGGCAGTTGACACCGCCGCACCTCGCGCAGAATTTTCCGATCTGTTGAGTAAAGCACTCAATGTGGTTAATGGTCAGCAACAGGATGCGGAAAAACTGGCTGAAGCATTTCAAAAAGGTGATCCCAAAGTACAAATGGCAGAGGTCATGGTGTCTTTGCAGAAAGCTGGCGTATCGTTCCAGGCAATGTTGGAAGTAAGAAACAAGCTTACTTCAGCATATCAAGAAATCATGAATATGCAGATTTAATGCACAATGAGTCGCGGGTGAATTAAATGGCAAATGAGTTAGTCAAGCAGGAAAATGTCAATACAAGTTTTACCGGTATGACGCAACTACCGGTAGTACGGCAATTGGGTTTGTTAATCGGGCTGGCTGCCAGTATCGCGATTGGCGTTGGCGTAGTGTTGTGGTTACAGAAACCGAATTTCAGTGTTTTGTACACCAATGTATCCGCGCGCGACGCGGGCGAAATTACTACCGCGTTGGACAAGGAAGGTATTCGCTATCAGGTTGACACTGAGAAAGGCCTGGTGCTGGTGGATGCCGCAAAAGTCCATGAAGCACGGATGAAATTGGCATCGCAGGGTTTGCCAAATCACACCGGTATGGGATTTGAGTTGATCGATAAGGAGCAGGGATTTGGCACCAGTAATTTTGTGCAAAATGCGCGTTATCAGCGTGCCCTGGAAGGTGAATTGGCCCGCACGATAATGTCAATGTCCAGTGTGCAAAATGCCCGTGTGCATCTGGCCTTGCCCAAGGAAACCGCATTTATTCGTGATCGGCGTAAATCCAGTGCTTCGGTGATGATTGAAATGGGCAGTGGTCGTCAACTTGATGATGAGCAGGTCGGTGCGATCATGCATTTGGTGGCCTCGAGTGTGCCCAGCATGGAAAGCGATCAAGTCACTGTAGTCGATAGCAAAGGTCACTTGTTGTCAAAGACTGATCCGCAGAGTGGTATAGGGCTGTCGGCTCGGCAGTTTCAATACACACGTCAACTCGAACTGGATTATGTTGACCGGATCGAAAATATACTCGGACCCATCGTGGGCTCGGGTAAAGTGCGCGCGCAAGTTACGGCTGAAATGGATTTCACTGCCATTGAGATGACACAGGAATCATTTAATCCGGATCTGCCTGCGGTACGCAGCGAACAACGAATTGAGGAACGCATGCAGGGCTCGCCCAATGAAGGCGGTGTGCCTGGTGCATTAAGCAATGAACCACCAGCCGCTGCACAAGCCCCCGAAGCAATTAATGCGTCTGCACCACCAGTGGCCGGTGCTGCTGCGCAAACACCGTCTAAATCAAAAGTTCGTGTAACGGTGAATAATGAGCTGGATCGTTCGATTGTGCATAAAAGTAAAAGCCCGGGTATCACCAAACGGTTATCCGTGGCGGTCGTGGTCGATTCGAAATCCACAACCGATGCAAATGGTGAGGTGAAGAAAATTGCTTATACCAAGGAAGAACTTGATCGCTTCACCTCACTGGTAAAGGAAGCCGTTGGGTTTAATGTCATGCGCGGTGATTCGGTGAATGTGATTAGTGCAGAGTTTTCTCCGCCACCACCACTTGAGAAGCCTATCGATATCGCATTTCTTGACAAACCATGGGTATGGAGCCTCGGCAAACAATTGCTGGGCGGTTTGGTGGCGGTGCTGATTTTGCTTGGTGTACTACGGCCAGTCATGCGCAATCTGTCAGCCGTACCTCAACCACTTGCATTGAAGACTGCCGGTGGCGATGATTTGGCGGATGATCAGGTTACTCTGACGGGCACTGATAATGCGGCGAGATTGTCCAGACCACGTGAATATGAATCAGATTTGCAGCTGGCAAAGACGATGATCGTACAAGAGCCAAAACGTGTGGCACAAGTAGTTAAACAATGGGTAAGTGAGGGTGCTTAATAATTATTATGGCTGATGCAAATTCAAAATCAGGTGCCAAGCCAAAAGGCAAAATCAGCGGTGCTGAGCGCGCCGCGGTTTTTTTGATGACAGTAGGTGAAAAAGATGCCTCTGAAATCCTCAAGCACATGTCGCCGAAAGAAGTACAAAAAATCGGCGAAGCCATGGCCAGCATGACGAATGTCAATAAGGATACTGTCAGCCAGGTACTCGGCGATTTTTGTGATTTGGTTGATGATCAGACTGAATTGGGCATCGGCACGGAGGATTATCTCAAACGCATGTTGACCGGTGCCCTGGGTGAAGACAAGGCACGCAACGTCATCGATCGTATCTTGTTGGGACGGCATTCCAAAGGACTGGATGCCTTGAAATGGATGGAGCCACGTTCGGTAGCCGATGTTATCCGGCTCGAACATCCGCAAATTATTGCCATTGTTCTCTCTTATCTTGAACCCGATCAGGCTGCGGCAGTGTTATCTGCATTGCCGGAAAACATGCGGGTGGATATTGTCATGCGCATCGCGACATTGGATGGGATACAGCCTACCGCGATTCATGAACTCGATGAAATGCTGGAACGACAATTCTCCGGTAACTCCAGCAACATCCGCAGTTCCGCCGTGGGTGGTTTGAAAACGGCAGCGAATATCATGAACTTCCTGGATGGTTCGCTGGAAGCGGAAATTATCGAGAAGGTACAGGAGATCGATCAGGAAGTGGGTACGGGTATTCAGGATTTGATGTTTGTCTTCGAGAATTTAATTGAGGTTGATGATCGTGGTATTCAAGCCTTGTTGCGCGAAGTATCTTCGGATAATTTGATCATTGCGCTAAAAGGATCAGATGACGCGATTAAGGAGAAAATATTCAAGAACATGTCGCGCCGTGCGGGTGAAATGTTGCGGGATGATCTGGAAGCCCGTGGTCCGGTCAAACTCAGTGAAGTAGAAGCCGCGCAGAAGGAAATTCTGACCGTTGCGCGTCGCATGTCCGAATCCGGTGAAATATCGCTGGGTAAGGGCGGTGAGGAATATGTCTAAGACGGTTATTGACAATAGTCAGACTGCCTATGAGCGTTGGGAATTGCCCAATGTCGAAGCGCATCAGGATGACAGTATTGGCAATAATCGCCTGTTAACGGCCGGACAAATCGAGAAACTGCAAAAGCAGGCCTACG
The DNA here is from genome assembly GCA_024641475.1 of Gammaproteobacteria bacterium. Taxonomy (GTDB): domain Bacteria; phylum Pseudomonadota; class Gammaproteobacteria; order UBA6429; family Thiohalophilaceae; genus JACQBC01. Next base: position 18,432 of record JAHECZ010000033.1, on the reverse strand, counting down.
AAGAAGGTTTTCAGCAAGGTAAACAGGATGGCATTGCGGCTGGACTGGAAGCCGGCAAACAGTTGATCGATGAAAAAGTCAGGCTGCTGCAGCAAACGCTGACTTCGTTACAGGATCCCCTGGCCCACAGTGATGAACATGTCGTCAGTCAATTGCTGGACATGTGTATTCTGATTGCATCGCAAGTGATCCGCCGTGAATTGCGTGCCGATCCGGGTCAGGTTGTTGCCGCCGTGCGCGAATGCATGAAATCACTGCCGGCTGGTTCCAGTCAAATACGTTTATATCTGCATCCCGAAGACGCCGAAATTGTTCGCAATGCCTTTTCCATTGATGATCATGTGCAGACCTGGAAGATTCTGGAAGATCCGGTATTGAGTCGTGGCGGTTGTCGTGTGGAAACCCAATTCTCCAAGATCGATGCGACTGTCGAGCAACAACTTAATCGTGTAATTGCCAACCTGCTGGGTAGTGAGCGGGAGCGCGATAATGGCTGAGGCTGATCCAGTCTACACAGCACGAATAAAACGCTGGTCGGGTGTCTTGTCCGAACATCGGACGCGATTAAATGAATCCCCCAAATTGGTAGTCGAAGGACAATTAAATCGTATGGTGGGACTGACGCTCGAAGCTGTCGGTTGCCATGCGGCGATTGGTGCACGTTGTCTGGTTGACAGTCCTGACGGCGAAACCATCGAAGCTGAGGTCGTTGGTTTCTCCGGTGAACGTTTATTCCTGATGCCAATTGACTCCGTTCAAGGTGTGCGGCCCAATGCTCGAGTGATCCCTACTGATCGGGTTTATGAAGCTCCGGTGGGTGACATGTTGTTAGGCCGTGTTCTGGATGGCACCGGGCGACCACTGGATGGCAAAGGGCCATTAAAAAATCCGACGCATGTGCCATTAACCGGTCGACCGATTAATCCCTTGCAACGTCAACCGATAACAACACCACTCGACGTCGGTGTGCGCAGTATCAATGCATTGCTGACGGTGGGACGTGGCCAACGCATGGGCCTGTTTGCAGGAAGCGGCGTCGGTAAGAGCGTGCTGTTGGGAATGATGACACGTTACACCACGGCCGATGTGATTGTGGTGGCGATGATTGGTGAACGTGGTCGCGAAGTAAAGGAATTTATCGATCGTATTCTGGGTAAAGAGGGAATGAAACGCGCTGTGGTTATTGCGGTACCGGCAGATTACACGCCGGTGATGCGAGTTCACGGTGCGATTATGGCTACGGCCATTGCCGAATCATTTCGCGATCAGGGCAAACATGTTTTGCTGCTGATGGATTCATTGACACGCTTTGCCCAGGCACAACGTGAAATTGCACTGGCGATTGGTGAACCACCCGCAACCAAGGGTTATCCGCCGTCGGTATTTGCGCGGATGCCGCAACTGGTGGAGCGTGCCGGTAATGGTGACAAAGGTTCCGGTTCGATTACGGCATTTTATACGGTACTCACCGAAGGTGACGATCAACAGGATCCGATTGCTGATGCCGCACGTGCGATTCTGGACGGTCATATTGTTCTGTCACGCGAACTGGCTGAATCCGGGCATTATCCGGCGATCGATGTGGAGCATTCTATCAGCCGTGTGATGATCGAAGTGGTGAATGCCGAGCATAATCGATTGGCGCAAACTTTCCGGCAAATTTATTCGATCTATCAGCAGAATCGTGATTTGATCAGTGTTGGCGCCTATACGATTGGAACCGATACACGGATTGATGAAGCCATAGCCCTGTATCCACGGATGCTGGAATTTCTGCGACAAGATCAACGTCAGCCAATGGACTGGAAGAAAAGTCTGGCGATGTTGCAACAACTACTGGGGAACCGTGCTTCAGCCGTGCCCGCCGGTGCCGATATAGTAAAGAACATGGTAAACGCTGGAGGCATACGTGGCCAAGCGTAGATCGGATCGCATGAAATTATTACAACGCCTCGCCGAACAACGTGAGCAAGTGGCAGTGCGTGCCATGGGCAAATCCCAACAAAATCTGCATACCCAGCAGGGCCGTCTGACTGAGCTGGGTGATTTTCTGAAAGACTATCAGCAAAAATTCCAACACACTGGCGCACGTGGTATGACGGGCGCAACAATCCAGTTGTATCAGCAGTTTATGCGACAGTTAGATCAAGCCATCGAACAACAGCAGGGCGCGGTCAGTGCAGCAGATGCGGATTGTACCCACAAGCAGCAGCAATGGCATGCCACACACACAACGACCCGTATCTATGACAAAACGGTCGAGAGAATGGTCGATAAAGAACAACAGCTGGAACAGCGTCAGGAACAAAAAGAAGCGGACGATCGACCTAAAAAAAGTAACGAGTGACAAGTAACAAGTTACCAGCTGGTTTTTAATTGGCACACGCATTGCAATTACCCAAATAGTTACAACTTGAAAAGGGTAAGGCAATGTCTACAGCAGCTATTCCAGCGGCAAGTTCGGTAGCGGCATCTAACACAGGTGCAACAGCGACGGCCGCAACCGCATCACCAACAGATACTGATACTGCCGGTGCAGATGCGACAGAATCAGGCTTTTCTGAGTTATTTTCCGATGTTTTGCATGACGCCAAACCGGATGATCCAGCTCCGGATCAATTACTCAATCAATTACTCACTGCAGATGATACTGCTGCGACGCTGGCACCAGCGGTCAACCCTGACGGCAAAACTTTGCCACCTTTTGTGCCATTAGTTGCCTGGTCCGGTACGGTTGCTGTGGGTGATAACCAGGGTGCATCGGCACTGGCGATGCAAGGGGATAACTCAACGCTCGCGATTGGTAAGCCGGTTAGCGCGGCTGATATGACTACGGCATTGCAGGCAGCAGTTCAGCAACCACCGCAAGCTGTCGTCAACTCAGCCTCTGCCGCCAATAATGTGGAAACAAATTTCCAGAATTGGTTGAATAAATTTGATAACCAGCCAGCAAGCTTGTCGCAAGCGGCCTTGTCGGCGGTTGGCAACGATACTTTGCTGCCGGTTGCGAAAACAGCTGACACAAATCCATTAACCGCACTGGCAGCGGCAACGGCCTCAGCGGTATCCACCACGAATAATCAGGCACTTTCCTATGTGCAAACTGCCCGTTATGACCAACCGTTGGGTTCGATTCCTTTACCCGTGACGCATGCAGATTGGGGTAATCAATTGGGTGATGGTGTGCGCTGGATGGCACAGCAAAATATTCAGACGGCCGATTTACGCCTCAATCCACCGGCTCTGGGCATGCTGGAAGTGCATATTAAATTAAATGCAGATCAGGCCAACGTAACCTTCAGTTCACCTCATGCGGCAGTACGGGATGCCATCGAGCACGCCATACCACGCTTGCGTGACATGTTAAGCGAGACTGGTCTGCAACTGGGCGACGTGAATGTCTCACAACAGTCATTGTCACAACACCAATCCCATGCCGATCAATTTGCCCGGTCGCAAACCAGTACCAGTAACCCGGCAAGTGATGAACAGGGTAGCGGCTCAGAGCAAGAAATGACCACAATCCAACTACCGCGTCACGGCCAGGGTTTGCTCGACATGTATGCCTGAGCGATTCATTAAAGTAATTGTGATGGCAGTCGATATTTTCACGTGAGCAGCCAAACCTGCTTGGAAAGCATCCTTATGAAATGTGTGTATTTAAAGGTGAATTATGCAGGTAATTGATTGCGGTGATGTGCTGGATATTTCTGTTGTGAAAGCACTACAGACAAAACTGATGGATGCGAATTTGAGCGGCGATCCACTGCAATTGAATGCGCAGGGATTACAACGTATCGATGCGGCAGGTATGCAGTTATTGATTGCCTTGTTTCGAGATGCTGCAGAAGACCAACGCAAGGTTGAATGGCAGTCGACATCGCCAGCACTGTTAACAGCAGCACAGTATATCGGCGCTACTGAAATATTGGCTTTATCAGACAAGTCAGCATAAATACTGGAGTTGCATAGCATGGGAATGAAAATACTAGCGGTTGATGATTCTGCTTCGATGCGGCAAATGGTCAGCTTTACATTAAAGGGTGCTGGTTACGATGTCGAAGAGGCCGCGGATGGCAAGCAAGGATTGGATAAAGCCAAAAGCGGTAAATTTAATCTGGTGATATCCGATGTGAATATGCCAGTGATGGACGGATTAACGCTGATCAAACAATTGCGCGCACTACCAGATTATAAATTCACCCCTATTCTGATGCTGACCACCGAAAGCACAGCAGAAAAGAAACAGGAAGGCAAAGCAGCTGGTGCAACGGGCTGGATTGTAAAGCCGTTCAATCCGGAACAATTGCTGGCAACAATCAAAAAAGTACTTGGCTAACATAACCAGCAAGGATTGCCATGAGCATAGATATCTCCCAATTTTTACAGACCTTCTACGAAGAAAGTTTCGAGGGTCTGGATATTATGGAAAAAGAATTATTGAACCTGGATGTCGGCGCAGCTGACATTGAGACGGTTAATACGATTTTCCGTGCGGCACATTCGATTAAAGGTGGCAGCGGTACGTTTGGTTTAAATGCCGTTGCCAGTTATACCCATGTCATGGAAACTCTGCTGGATGAGATGCGATCCGGGAAACGCAGTGTCACGCAGGATGCGGTCAACGTATTGCTGCGTTCGGTTGACGTGTTGCGTGAAATGTTATTAGCCTTGCGCGAGAACCGCGATTTGGACACGGATGGTATAGCAGATTCACATAGGCAATTGACTGATTTGCTGAACGCTTCTGGCAAGGCGACAGAAGTTAAAAAAGTTGCCGCAGTAGCAACAGCCGCAGCAGGATGGTCAATAAAATTTCGTCCTCACCTGGGTATGTTGACCACCGGAAATGATCCGGTGCGGATGCTCCGTGAAGTTGCTTCACTTGGCGAGGCTAAAGTACAACTTGATTACTCTACGCTGCCATCTATATCAGAGCTTGATCCGGAAAACAGCTATTTGTCCTGGAATATTGAATTACTCGGGAATATTGAAAAGCAAGCCATCACGGAAATATTTGATTGGGTCGAAGGTGACTGCGATCTGCAGGTGGATGCGATTGCCGGAGTTGCAGGGAATGGTCATCCGCTGGGTCTAAATGTAGCCGCGCTTGAAAAGAGCTTTAATCTCATCGCACCAAAGGCAGAAGCATTGGTTGCGCGGTTCTACGAAGAGCTGTTTAAGCGTTATCCGCAAGTAATACCGATGTTCGCTAAAACCGAGCCGAAAAAACAACAAAAAATGTTGCTTGGTTCGCTGCAGCTGGTGATGGCAAATCTGAATAATGTTGAAGCACTGGCAAAATCACTGACAGCACTGGGCGAGCGACATGAAAAATACGGTGCCGTAGAAGCGCATTATGAAGCTGTTGCTACCACCTTGATGGATGTTATGAAAGAGTTCGCCGGCGCTGCCTGGACCAGGGAAGTTCAGGATGCCTGGGCCCATGCGTTAGGCACGATTGCCCAGGTAATGTTGAAAGCCTATGGCAAAGACGAACGGCGCAGTACGCCAGATCGCCGCAGTAGTGATGAACGTCGCAAGCCGGCTTCAACAGAATCTGCGTCCATACGCGTCTCGATTGAAAAGGTTGATGAATTGATTAATACCGTGGGTGAGCTGGTGATAACTCAATCCATGCTGGGCCAATTTGCCAATATCGAAGAACTGACAAAGGCGCATCTGTTGAAATTAAGCGATGGCTTGGCTCAATTAGAACGTAATACCCGCGAACTGCAGGAATCGGTGATGCGAATTCGCATGATGCCGATCAGTAATACCTTTCAGCGGTTCCCCCGTCTTGTGCATGACATGAGTGGCAAGCTGGGCAAAAAAATTGAACTGAAGATGTCGGGTGAGCAGACAGAGCTGGATAAAACCGTCATGGAAAAGATTGGTGATCCATTGGTGCATCTGGTACGCAATTCCATGGACCATGGCATTGAGATGCCGGATGTGCGTAAAGCAGCCGGTAAAGCGGAGACTGGTGTGGTAGCGCTGAATGCCTATCATCAAGGCGGCAACATTGTTATTGAAATCAGTGATGATGGTGCCGGCTTGAATAAGGAAAAGATTCTTAAAAAAGCCCGTGAACGCGGCATGGTGCGGGAAGATGAAAATCCCTCCGATGAGCAGGTGTTTGATTTGATCTTCGCGCCGGGTTTATCAACGGCGGAAGTGGTCAGTGATATTTCCGGACGCGGCGTCGGCATGGATGTGGTGCGCAAAAATATTCGCGCATTAGGTGGCGCTGTAGACGTTAAATCAACGCCGGGTAAAGGCACAACTTTCTTGATCAGATTACCGCTAACGCTGGCCATTCTGGATGGGCAATTAATTCGCGTCTCCAAAGATACCTATATTATTCCGCTGGTTTCGATCGTTGAATCTTTGCAAGTTAAGCGTGACAAGGTGAATGTCATTACTGGTCGTGGCGAAGTGTATAAGCTGCGTGATGAATACATTCCCATTATTCGTATGTATCAGTTGTTTAACACGGTTCCGGATAACACCGATCTTGAGAACGGCCTGCTGGTGGTTGTCGAGGCGGATGGCAAGAAGGTCGCATTATTTATCGATGACTTACAGAGTCAGCAGCAAGTTGTCATCAAAAGCCTTGAAAGCAATTATAAAAAAGTGGATGGACTGTCAGGTGCAACAATCCTGGGTGACGGCACGGTTGCCTTGATTTTGGATGTCACCGAACTGGTCAGTCTGTTTAATAGTCAAAGTATCACGCCAAATCTGCGTGTGGTTGGTAAAGACGGTTTGGCGGCCTAAGGAGAAATGTAATGAGTGAAGTGGCAAATGCAGTAAACACCAATGATATGTTGGCTGTCGGCAATGGGTCGCAACAATATCTGACGTTTATGTTGGCTGGCGAGGAATATGGCGTCGATATTTTACGTGTTCAGGAAATCAAAGGCTGGGACAGCGTGACACCAATTCCCAATACTCCGGCATATATTCTGGGTGTGATTAATTTGCGCGGTACCATCGTGCCAATTATAGATTTGCGACTCAAATTCGGGTTGGAGAAATTACAGTATGGTCCAACTACGGTAGTGATCGTTGTCAAAGTGAATAATGGCACGAATCGCAGCCGAATTATGGGTATCGTGGTCGATGGCGTGTCGGATGTTTATAGCATGCCGGATGGTGACATTAAATCATCTCCCGATTTTGGTGTAGCGGTGGATACCGGTTATGTCCGCGGCCTGGCCACTGTCAACAATAAAATGGTTATTGTTCTGGAAATCGACAATATGTTGAATTCCAAGGAACTGGCCGCAGCTGAGGCGGCGTCGGCTTAACGGCAGGCGACTATGCGTATGTTTGCAGTGATGAATCAAAAAGGCGGCGTTGGTAAAACTACCACAGCAATTAATATTGCGCACGCCGTTGCACGTGCCGGTAATAAGGTGTTGGCAATCGATCTGGATCCGCAAGGTCATCTCGCCGCCGGTCTGGGTTTGTTACGCAAGCAACAGCGTGGTATTGCTGATGTACTGCTGGATGGCGTGGATCCTTTAACAGTCACAGTGGTGGCGCGTGAATCTCTGGATCTGATCCCTGCGGGTGATCGCCTCGGTGAGATGGAACACTTGAGCAAAGGCGGTGCGAAGCGAGGTTTTTTACTACGCGATTCGATTCGTGATTTCGCCAGTCAGTATGACTATGTATTTGTTGATTGCCCGCCAAGTTCAGGAATCCTGGGTATTAATGCCTTGCTGGCTTGCCAGGAAGTATTGATTCCAGTATCGGGTGATTTTTTTGCCTTGCAAGGATTGTCCAGGCTGATGAATATTTTTAAATATATCGAAGAATCATTAAGTACGCGCAGTGAAAAGTGGGTTGTATTAACCCGTTTTCAAGAGCGACGGCGTCTTGCGCAAGATGTAAAAAATACCGTGATGAATTATTTTCCGAAACATGTGTACAAAACACCCATTCGTGAAACTGTCGCTCTGGCAGAATGCCCCGGTTTTGGCAAAACGATTTTTGAATATAACGCCAAATGCAATGGTGCACAGGATTACGCCGATCTTGCCAAGGATATTATCAAAGGCAAGGTAATGCATTGATGACGAATACTAAAAAAGAGGAATCGCCATAATGGCAGGAGATCGCAACAAATTAGGTTTTGATCCGCTGGCCTGGATGGAGCAGTCAGACGACGCTGTCCCAGCGAAAACAGATACAAGTACCGGTAAGTCCGGCAAGGAGTCGAAAATGGCACGTAACACCTCAGCGAAGAGCGCTGTAGATAACAATGGTCATCCGCTGGGCTTGAATGTGCCTGCGCTAGAGAAAAGCTTCAATTTAATAGCACCACAGGCAGAAGCATTGGTGGCGCGATTTTATGAAGAACTATTCAAGCGTTATCCGCAGGTTATCCCGATGTTTGCCCATACCGAACCGAAGAAGCAGCAACAAATGTTGTTGGGTTCTCTCAAGCTGGTCATGGCAAATTTGAATAATGTCGATGCGCTGGCTAAAGCACTAACTGCACTGGGAGCGCGACATGAGAAATACGGCGCAGTAGAGGCTCATTATGAAGCTGTCGCCACCACGTTGATGGACGTGATGAAAGAATTCGCGGGTCGTGGTTGGACCCAGGAAGTACAGGATGCATGGAGTCATGCGTTAGGCACAATTGCACAGGTTATGTTGAAAGCATACGGAAAATCGGAGGGTAATACCATGGCGACGAATTTGGCAGTGGCAAGTGATATGAATGATGAAGACTATATGGAACTGGTGCGGATGCGCTCGGCGGTGAACGGCGCCATGACGGCCATCATGATGATAGATCGTGATTTTAAAATCACTTATGTCAATGATGCCACCACCAAATTATTGACCAAACATGAAGGGACGTTGCGGAGTGTCTTTCCGGGGTTCTCTGCAAATAATTTGCTGGGTGCCTGCATTGATCAGTTCCATAAAAATCCACGTCATCAACGCCAGATGTTGGGTAATCCATCAAATTTGCCATATTCTACAGACATTGATGTTGGCCCATTAAAATTTCGCCTGAATGTCAGTGCGATGATTGATGATAAGGGTAACTATATCGGTAACACTCTGGAATGGTCGGATGTCACCGAAGTGCGTAAAAAAGATTCCGAAGTAATCCGTTTGCAAGGTACGGTTGACAAGGCGATGACGGCCATCATGATGATCGATCGTGATCTGGTCATTACCTATGCAAATAAATCCACGGTTGATTTATTAAAGACGCACGAAAAGACACTGCAGTCGCTGTTTCACGGTTTCAGTGTATCGAAATTGATCGGTACCTGTATCGATATGTTCCACAAAAATCCGTCGCATCAACGCAACATGTTGAGCAATCCGGCTAACTTGCCTTATTCCACAGATATCCAGGTTGGGCCATTAAAATTCCGCATTAATGTCTCAGCGATTATCGATCATGGTGGCAACTATATCGGTAATTCACTGGAATGGTCGGATGTGACCGAACTGCGTCAAAAAGAAGTAGATGTGGCTCGTTTATCTTCTGCCTTGCAAGGAGCAACATCAAATTTAATGATGTGTGATGATGACTTGCGGATTGTTTATGCCAATCCGGCAGTAATTAATATGTTGGCGCGTCGCCAGAATGAATTACGCAAGATATGGCCATCGCTGGATACGAATAATCTCATCGGTCAGAATATCGATCAATTCCACAAGAATCCAGCTCATCAACGTGGTTTGCTCAAGGATAAGAGCCGTTTACCAGCCAAGGCGCAGATCAAGGTTGGCGAACTCGAGTTCGAAGTAAACGCCACCATGATCGTTGGCCCCAAAGGCGAATACATGGGTAACATGGTTGAGTGGAAAGATATTACCGAACAGAAGGATGCAGAACGGCAGATTCAAAACCTGATCGAATCGGCCACTCATGGTGAACTCGATACGCGTATTAATCATGACCATTATGATGGTTTCATGAAGACCTTGGGATCAGGAATCAATAACCTGATGGATGCGGTGGTAACGCCTATCCAGGACAGCAAACGCGTTATGCAATCGTTGTCGGAAGGTGATTTAACCCAGCAAATGGTGGGTGACTTCAAGGGCGAATTTGCCGAGTTGCGCGATGCGGTCAACAGCAGTATTACCAACCTGTTCAATATGGTTCAGGATATCAAGAATACTGCCGGCAGTATTGGTACTGCGGCCAGTGAAATATCACAAGGTAATACCGATCTGAGTCAGCGCACGGAAGAGCAGGCATCATCACTGGAAGAAACGGCTTCCAGCATGGAAGAGATGACCAGTACAGTGAAACAAAATGCGGACAACGCTCGCCAGGCCAATCAATTGGCATCGGCTGCGCGTGAACAGGCAGAGAAAGGTGGCGATGTTGTCAAGAAGGCAGTTAACGCGATGGGCGACATCAATTCTGCCAGCAAGAAGATTGCCGATATTATCAGTGTGATCGATGAAATCGCCTTCCAGACTAACTTGCTGGCACTGAATGCGGCGGTTGAAGCGGCCCGTGCCGGTGAGCAAGGTCGCGGTTTTGCGGTCGTCGCTGGTGAAGTACGCAATCTGGCACAACGTAGCGCAGGTGCTGCCAAGGAAATCAAAACGCTGATTAAAGATAGCGTCGAGAAGGTGGATGAAGGTTCCAAACTGGTCGATGCCTCCGGCAAAACCCTCGATGAAATCGTTGGTGCGGTGAAGAAGGTCAGCGACATCATTGCTGAAATTGCTGCAGCCGGTCAGGAACAATCTGCCGGTATTGAACAGGTCAACAAGGCCATCATGCAGATGGATGAAATGACTCAGCAGAATGCCGCACTGGTTGAAGAAGCAGCTTCAGCGAGTGAATCCATGGATGAGCAGGCACGTTCCCTTTCAGACATGATGACCTACTTTAAAGTTGGCGATGAAGGTTCACGCGAGGGTGGTCCGTCATTAGGAAAATCAGCGCGTAAGCCAGCAGCAAAAACAGTAGCAAAACCGGCAGCATCAGCCAAACCTGCGGCGCGGCCTGCGGGGAAACCATCCGGGCCTGCACCAAAAGCATCGGTACGTCCGGCCAAACCCAAGTCAGGTGGCTCTGATGACGGTGAATGGGATGAGTTTTAAACAAATCCACAGGAAAATGGACAACGTTATATGGCATCAGTCTATGATCGTGAATTCGAATTTACCCACAAGGATTTCGAATTTATCCGGGATTTGGTCGGCGAGCGCACAGGGATTGTGCTCTCCGATCATAAACTCGACATGGTGTATGGTCGCTTGTCGCGCCGCCTGCGCAAGCTGAATATCCAGAAATTTAACGATTACCTGCATTTACTCAAGCAAGATGACGAAACGGAGCTGGTGGAATTCACCAACGCGCTGACCACGAATCTGACCTCATTTTTCCGTGAGCCGCATCATTTTGATTTCCTGAAAAAAGAAGCCCTGCCTTATTTTCTCAAGCAACGCAGCAATCATCGTCTGCGCGTCTGGTCGGCGGGGTGTTCTACTGGCGAAGAGCCTTACACCATAGCAATGACGTTGCGTGAAGCAATACCGAATATGGATAAATGGGATGTCAAAGTCCTGGCGACGGATTTGGATTCCAATGTGGTAGCCAAGGGTAAGTCAGGGATATATGAGGAAAGCCGATTAAATGGTGTCACCCCCGAACGAACCAAAAAGTGGTTTCGCAAAGGTCGTGGCGAACAATCTGAAAATGTAAAGGTATCGGCGCAGCTGCAGGATTTGATTAGCTTTAATCAATTAAATTTGATGAATGAGTGGCCGATGCGCGGACCGTTTGATGTGATTTTTTGTCGCAATGTGGTGATCTATTTTTCCAAAGATACGCAACGCATCTTGTTCAATCGTTTTGCCGATGTGTTGGCGGATGATGGTTATCTTATTGTGGGGCATTCGGAGTCGCTGCATAAGGTTACCGATCGTTTTCAGTTAATCGGTAAGACGATCTACAAAAAACGCTGATCAGCATGGTTTCCTTTATCAAGCAAAGCAATGCGCCAGTGCCTGAAAAGGCACTGCGTGGCTTTGAAGGAATTAATCGTTATTGGGATCGCAGCCGCGAGGTATTTGCTGCCAAGATATTGCCTGGCGAATATTATGTCACGACCAACGATGAAGAGATTCTCACGGTATTGGGATCGTGTGTTTCCGCCTGCATACGGGATCCGGCAATGGGTATTGGCGGCATGAACCATTTTATGTTGCCAGTTGGCACGAGTGATGAAAGCCGTCTGGGCCTGACTTCTGACGCAACCCGCTATGGCAATTTTGCCATGGAAAGATTAATTAATGATATTTTAAAAAATGGCGGGCGGCGTGAACATTTGGAAATCAAACTGTTTGGCGGCGGCAAAGTAATTCAACACATGAAAGAAATGGATGTGGGTGCACGTAATGCCCGCTTTGCCCTGGAATATTTGCAGATGGAAGGCTTGCACGCTGTTGCCAAGGATCTTGGTGATATTTATCCGCGCAAAGTCATCTATATGCCGCTCACTGGCAAGGTGATGGTGAAACGTTTGCGTTCACTACACAACGAAACAATCACCCAGCGCGAAAAATCCTATCTGGATACACTGCAAAAACCGGTTGCTGGCGATATCGAATTATTCGACTAAGAGCAGTCTATGGCAAAATTCAAAGTATTGGTTATTGATGATTCGGCACTGGTACGTCAGGTGCTCACCGAGATCATCAATAAAGATCCTGAATTCGAAGTGGTCGGCTCTGCACAGGATCCACTGGTCGCCCGCGATAAAATCAAACAGCTTCATCCGGATGTGTTGACGCTGGATGTGGAAATGCCCCGCATGGATGGTGTGACATTTTTACGCAATTTAATGCGCTTGCATCCCATGCCGGTGCTAATGGTGTCAACGCTGACCGAACAGGGCGCGGATATTACGCTCGAGGCGCTGGAACTGGGGGCAGTGGATTTTATCACCAAACCTAAAATCGATGTGGCGCAACAATTGAATGCCTATGCAGAAGAATTGCTTGGCAAATTACGTGTTGTGGCGCGTGCCCGCGTGCGGCCTTTGGCGGATCGTACCAATCCGCGATCTTCTGGTCCGAAATTGAGTGCCGATGCCGTGTTGGGTAAATCATCGGGCAAGGTCATGACGTTGCGCACTACCGACCGAATTATTGCCATTGGTGCCTCCACCGGTGGCACTGAGGCGATTCGTGAAGTGCTGCTCGATATGCCTGCGGACTCACCGGGGATTGTTATCACCCAACACATTCCTCCCAAATTCAGCACTTCCTTTGCCATGCGCATGGACTCTCTGTGTGCGATGACGGTCTATGAGGCTGAAGATGGCCAGCAAATTGTGCCGGGTCATGTCTACATTGCCCCTGGGGATCGGCATCTTTTAGTCGAGCGTTCCGGGGCACGTTATTACTGTCGTTTGAGTGACGGTCCGCCGGTAAACCGGCACCGACCCAGTGTAGATGTGCTGTTTCGTTCCGTCGCTCAGCAGGTTGGCCCCAATGCCTTTGGGGTGATTCTGACCGGTATGGGGGATGACGGTGCCCGGGGTTTACTCGAAATCAAACAGCAAGGAGCGCCAACCGTGGCGCAGGACGAGGCAACCAGCGTGGTCTGGGGTATGCCGGGTGAGGCTGTCAAACACGGTGCCGTGGATATTCAATTACCCCTGGGCGCCATCGCCGGTAAATTAATTACCTGGTCCCGCTCCGCCTAGGACTGGTTTTTGCATAGTTTCTGGTAGTTGAGGTTTTTCGACACCATTCATGACAACCAAAGCGCAAACCTATACCGGTGCCCAACAGGCAACGATGAATAATCTGGTGGAGCAACATGCTCCTCTGGTACAACGTATTGCCTACCATTTGATGGCACGCCTGCCGCCCAGCGTGCAGGTGGATGATCTTATCCAGGCGGGTCTCATCGGTTTACTCGATGCGGCTTCCCACTACGATCCATCACAGGGTGCGGCGTTTGAAACCTATGCGGTGATTCGTATCCGCGGCTCCATGCTCGATGAGTTACGCCGCAATGACTGGGCACCCAAGTCGGTACATCGTCGTGCCCGTGACATGATGGATGCTGCCCGCCGCATCGAATCAAATACAGGCCGTGAAGCCAGACCGCAGGAAATCGCCAAGGCGATGGACATTACGCTCGATGAATATCATCAACTGAATCAGGAAACCAATACCTGCCGGGTCCTGAATTTTGCAGAAGTGGAAGGCGAAGATGAAAGCCTCAGCGATTCGATCGCCGATGAACGTGAACAGGGGCCACTGCGCGGGATGGAACGTGACGAATTTCGCCGCCATCTTGCCAACGCCATTAAACAACTTCCCGAGCGTGAACAATTGATCGTCAGCCTCTATTACGACGAGGAACTCAATCTCAAGGAGATCGGCGGAGTTCTGGGTGTCAGTGAATCCCGTGTCAGTCAGTTGCTCAGCCAGGCCCACTTACGTATGCGCTCTATCATGCAGGATGTCCTGGACCCACTGGCACTATCTGGTTAATTTATCGACGGTAATTGCGGCCCGGTCGTGTTCTTCATCAATATCGTTTTAGTCTTATATATATAAGTACACGCGCCACAGCGAGTGAACTGTGAACCTATCGGCAGTCAATCGCCAAGTGGCCCTCGTAGTATCCCTAACACAGGTGTGACACCTGAAGACTCTATAAGGAGAAAGATAATGAGCTTGGCTGAAGTGAATCCCTATGTTGCCTACTTGCTCTGGTTCGTACTGGTGGTGGTGGTGTTCTATTTTGCGCGCAGCCATGCGCATGCCATGATCCTTTCGATCAGTCGTACCCTGCACAACGCCTTGCGGCTGTCCGCCCGTGCCATGCTGCGGGGAGAAAAATGGTTATCCGAACGCAACCGGGAAGTACTGCTGGCCCAGGGCCGGGAAGCAACCGAACGAATTATCGAAAGAGAGTTCGATCGCATCGATGCGTCGGTGCGGCGTGATATGTCGGAATACCCGGCATTGCACCGCAACCTCAGCGAAAAAATCGCACAGATCGATGACGATTACAAACAAAGCACCGATGTCCCGCCCGAACCACCGGCCTGGTATAAAGCCGTCGAAGCGGTCGCCAATTTACCCGGGAAAGATCCGATGGTGTCCAATATTCTGGAAGATATTCATACTTCCATGGTCAAGGCAAACACCAATGCCATTGAAGAATACCGCAAGGCCAGTCACCAGCGTCATGAACACCTTAAAAAGATGATGCCGCATTGGCGCAAGGTCAAACAGGTGCTCGAGGTCGTCGACAAAAACGTGAATAGCTTGTTGTCACGCTCGCAGACCATCGACCGTTATATGGATACGTATGAAAATATCGTACGTAAAACCAGCCGCGCAGAACGGATGTTGTCATCATCATCGCTCACCCAATTCTTTATTTCATTATTTGTATTAAGTATTGCCGTCGGTGGCGCGCTGATCAACTTCGAATTAATTGCGCTACCGATGTCGGAAATGGTGCAACAGAAAACCGAAATTCTGGGCGTCCAGACTTATCAGATTGCGGCACTGGTAGTGATCCTGCTGGAAATTGCCGTGGGTATTTTTCTGATGGAATTATTGCGAGTGACGCGTTTATTTCCGGTTATTGGTGCACTCAATGACAAGATGCGCGTGCGTTTAACCTGGGCGGCCTTTGGGTTCCTGGTGATCCTGGCAAGTGTTGAAGCTGGCCTGGCCTGGATGCGCGATTGGTTGATAATCGATACCAAATCGGTTGAGTCAAGTATGGAATCGATTGCAACTCACCAAACCTGGATCACGACGACCACGCAAATGGGACTGGGATTTATTCTGCCCTTTATTCTGACATTAGTGGCGATCCCGCTGGAATCGTTTATTCACTCGTTACGCACTGTGCTGGGTGTTATCGGTGTGGCCGCACTTTGGTCGTTTGCCTGGTTATTACGGGTGCTCGGTACAGTGGCGCAATTCTCCGGTAAAACGTTAGTACTTGTGTATGACTTGATCATCTTTCTGCCATTGTGGATCGAAAAATTATTTCGCAATCGTGAGCAGGAAGTTAGCTCCGATACGGCCTCCAATTATTAAGAAAGGAATTCATCATGACACGTGCAATACTGTACTTTTTACTTTTGCCCGCGATGTTGCTGGGTTGTTCCAAGCACAATCCGGAACGCGATCAGGGTATCTATATGTTACTGGATGCGTCGGGAACCTATGCCAAGGAACTGGGTGAATCCGTCAAAATCATTAATCATATTCTTGCGCGCATGCAACCTGGAGATACGTTTGCCGTAGCGCGGGTGAATACCGGTAGTTTCACCGAAAAAAATATTATTTATAAAAAGACGTTTGATATGCGACCTAGCAAGGCGAATGAACAGCGGCGTATTTTCAAACATAAAATCGATGAGTTTGCCCGCAATGTCCAGGGTAGCGCCTATACCGACATCACCGGCGGCGTATTGCAGGCGATTGAGTATCTCAATGAAGCAGGGCCCGGCAAGAAAACCATTCTGATTTTTTCAGACATGAAGGAAGAACTGCATAAAGGCTATAACCGCGATATCGTCCTGAACCTTAAGGGCTTCTCCGTCATCCCGGTGAATGTCACCAAGCTGCGTACCGACAATATCAATCCCCAGGAATACCTCGATCGGCTCGCCCAGTGGCAACATAAGGTCGAATCTTCCGGTGGCAAATGGCGGGTAATCAATGACCTGGAACGTCTTGACCCTATATTTGAAAAATAACCATATATAAAACAATAAGATATAGAATATTTTGATTCTGCATTAGTCTCACCAGCAGGTGACAATCGTCATATTGGCATGGAAAAATGGTGCTAAGCGGTTGATTTAATTCTCCTCTGGGTTCAAGCCGCAGAGGTAAGTGGCCGATAACCAACTAAAGGCATGAGGTACACGTGGCACATTCCATTGCCGAAATGCGGATCCAGAATCCTATGTGGTATTTCGAGCGTAATTACGCCGGGATGATGGAGCTCATCCGCGAATTGGGGCTGTTGCAGACCAATTCTGCGCAATTTGACCAGCACAGTAGTCGGGTCAATATTGCTGTCATGGAACGCACACGTTACACGCTGTTAGTGGATATCGAACAGTTGTTTTCCCGTAATAGTGTGTTTATCAAGGATCTCATGCTGAAGGTCCGGGTGTATCGGGACGTAGCGTTGGCGGAAGTTGTGGCGTATCAAGGACACCATCATCTGCAACCCCGCTATCACTATCCCAATGAATTGATGTTGCATCCGGATGAGAAACGGCAGGCCAATTTGCTGTTACACGACTGGATATCCGGTTGGAATCGTTACCGCCAGTTGGCTGCTATACCAAGTCAGTAATGTTGCTGTGATGTGCTGCTGAGCCATCCTGCGCGCCTGACAGGCATGAGGTGGTACAAGATGGACACACGATTAACATTGATTGTTTTGCTGGGTTTATTTACTCAACCATTATTTGCCGCACAGAATTATCAAAACGCATTGGCAGCACAAGGCCGCGGCGACTACACCAATGCTGCACTGGCCTGGAAACAGCTGGCAAATTCCGGTGATCCGGTTGCGCAATTTAATCTGGCCATGTTGTATCAAAATGGCCAGGGTGTGAAAGCGGATGTTGCCACAGCACAGCACTGGCTAACCCAATCGGCTCGGCAAGGCTTCACCGAAGCCTACAAACAACTCAATCGCAATAGCGTGTTACCCTCCAACGGGTCTGTTAAACCTGCAGTCAGCACAGCATTGACGAATCAAATTTCTGACAAGCCAGTTACGCAAACAAGCCACAACGAGTTGAACGAACCGCGGCGTTGGGTGCAGGCATTAAATGCAGATAACTATACGATTCAATTGGTCAGCAGCACGAATGAAGAATTAGTTGCTGATTATTATCGTAACGGTCACCTGGAAGGCAAGGCTGGCTACTTCCGTTATAAACGGCAAGGACAAATCTGGTACACGCTGGTCTATGGCGATTTTAATTCGGTGGCAGACGCCAACGTAGCAATCCAGCAATTACCTGAAGATCTGAGAAAATGGTCGCCCTGGATTCGGAATGTTTCGGATATTCAACGTATGGTGCGTTAATTTAAAAAATTTGTGTTGTAAGAATAATAAAGCCCAAGCATAAAAAGCTTGGGCTTTTTTTATTGGTGGAGGCGGCGGGAATTGACAACTTTGTCAGGAACAAAGTTGGACGCACGAGAGTGCGCCCGAAGGGTGTGCGCCAGGGAAGGCGCACATCAACCCGCGTTGGTATAAACGCGGTGATGTGTTGTTACAGGGATATTTGGTGGAGGCGGCGGGAATTGACAACTTTGTCAGGAACAAAGTTGGACGCACGAGAGTGCGCCCGAAGGGTGTGCGCCAGGGAAGGCGCACATCAACCCGCGTTGGTATAAACGCGGTGA
>JAHECZ010000090.1 GCA_024641475.1 Gammaproteobacteria bacterium | reverse complement strand
CAATTTGGTGGCCAACGCTTCGGTGAAATGGAAGTGTGGGCGCTTGAAGCTTATGGTGCTGCTTATACCTTGCAGGAAATGTTGACGGTCAAATCCGATGACGTAAACGGTCGTACCAAGATGTATAAAAACATCGTCGATGGGGATCATCGCATCGAAGCCGGTATGCCGGAATCGTTCAACGTATTGTTAAAGGAAATCCGTTCGTTGGGTATCGACATCGAATTGGAGCAGAACGATTAGTGAATGGCGCGTTGGCCGGTCTTTGGACCGGCCTGTCAGGTTAAGGCCTGATCTACACCATAACTGTATTGCAGGAGAAACAACGTGAAAGATTTGATCAAGATACTCAAGCAACAAGGGACGTTGGACGATTTCGATGCCATCCGCATTGGACTGGCCTCACCACAGAAGATCCGCTCCTGGTCTTTTGGCGAAGTGAAGAAACCGGAAACGATTAACTATCGTACCTTCAAGCCCGAACGCGATGGCCTGTTTTGTGCCAAAATCTTCGGACCGGTAAAGGATTACGAATGTTTGTGCGGTAAGTACAAACGCTTGAAACATCGCGGCGTAATCTGTGAAAAGTGCGGTATTGAAGTCACGCTCGCCAAAGTGCGGCGTGAACGTATGGGTCATATCGAACTGGCCAGCCCGGTTGCGCATATCTGGTTCCTGAAATCGCTGCCATCCCGCATGGGTCTGTTACTGGACATGACTCTGCGTGATATTGAACGCATTCTGTATTTCGAAGCCTTTGTCGTGGTGAATCCGGGCATGACGGATCTGGAACGCGGCCAACTGCTGTCCGACGAACAGTATCTGGAGTCTATTGAACAGTACGGCGATGAATTTGATGCCCGCATGGGTGCCGAAGCGATACATCAGTTACTGCATACCTTGGACCTGCGTGCCGAAGGTGCGCGGTTGCGTGAAGATATCGGTGGCACAAAATCCGAAACCAAATTAAAAAAATTCGGTAAGCGCCTCAAATTGATCGAAGCTTTCCTGGATTCCGGCAACATGCCGGAATGGATGGTTTTGACGGTACTGCCCGTGTTACCACCGGAATTACGTCCATTGGTACCGCTCGAAGGCGGCCGCTTTGCTACTTCTGATTTGAATGATCTGTATCGTCGCGTCATCAATCGTAACAATCGTCTGAAGCGTCTGTTGGATCTCAATGCGCCCGACATTATTGTGCGTAACGAAAAACGCATGTTGCAGGAAGCGGTAGATGCACTACTGGATAACGGTCGCCGTGGTCGTGCGATCACCGGTTCGAATCGTCGTCCGCTGAAGTCACTGGCCGATATGATCAAAGGCAAGCAGGGTCGTTTCCGGCAGAACCTGCTGGGTAAACGTGTCGACTACTCCGGTCGTTCGGTTATCGTGGTGGGTCCGACACTCAAACTGCATCAGTGCGGTTTGCCCAAGAAAATGGCACTGGAATTATTCAAACCCTTTATTTTTTCCAAGCTCGAACGCCGTGGTCTGGCTACGACGATTAAGGCAGCAAAGAAAGCCGTTGAACGTGAAGGTCCCGAAGTGTGGGATATTCTGGAAGAAGTCATTCGCGAACATCCGGTATTGCTCAACCGCGCACCGACCTTGCATCGTCTGGGTATTCAGGCATTTGAGCCGACGTTGATCGAGGGCAAGGCGATTCAATTGCATCCGCTCGTTTGTACCGCATTCAACGCCGACTTTGACGGTGACCAAATGGCCGTGCATGTGCCGTTGTCACTCGAGGCTCAGCTGGAAGCGCGCGCATTAATGATGTCGTCAAACAATATTCTGTCACCCGCTAACGGCGAACCGATCATCGTGCCGTCGCAAGACGTGGTGCTGGGTCTGTATTACATGACACGTGAACGTGTTAACGCCAAGGGCGAAGGTATGCGTTTTGCCGATACCCATGAAGTGCATCGCGCTTATCAAAGCGGTAATCTGGATCTGCAGGCGCGTATTAAAGTTCGCGTCCGCGAAGTTACCCTGGGTGCTAATGGTCAATCGACGGAAACATATTCGATTAAGGACACAACCGCAGGCCGTTCGCTGCTGTGGGAAATCGTTCCTGATGGCATGACGTTTAAAGAAGTCGATCAGGATCTGACCAAGAAAGCCATTTCGCGTCTGATCAACTCCTGCTATCGCCGTCTGGGTTTGAAAGCCACTGTGGTATTCGCCGATCAACTGATGTACACCGGCTTTAATTACTCGACGCGTGCCGCAGTTTCATTTGGTCTGGAAGATATGGTGATTCCGGAAGACAAGCCCAAGATTCTGGCTGCTGCCGAGGAAGAAGTTAAAGAGATCGAAAATCAATATACTTCCGGTCTGGTCACCAATGGTGAGCGTTATAACAAGGTCGTGGATATCTGGTCGCGTACCAATGATCAGGTTTCCAAAGCCATGATGGAAAAACTTGGTGCACAAGAGATCAAAAATCACGAAGGCAAGATGGTTAAACAGAAATCGTTTAATTCGATCTTTATGATGGCCGATTCCGGCGCACGTGGTAGCGCTGCGCAGATTCGTCAGTTGGCCGGTATGCGTGGCTTGATGGCCAAGCCGGACGGCTCAATTATTGAGACGCCCATTACTGCCAATTTCCGTGAAGGTCTGTCGGTACTGCAATACTTTATTTCCACGCACGGTGCACGTAAGGGTTTGGCTGATACCGCATTGAAAACGGCGAACTCCGGTTATCTGACACGCCGTCTGGTTGACGTCGCGCAGGATCTGGTGATTACCGATGCTGATTGCGGTACCTCTCGCGGCTTGTGGCTGACCTCATTGATTGAAGGTGGTGATGTTGTTGAACCACTGTCTGAACGTGTGTTGGGGCGTGTTGCCGCAGAAGATACGCTGTCACCGGAAAATGAAGTGCTCATTCCGCGCGGTACTTATCTGGATGAAAAATGGGTCGCGAAACTGGAAGGTTTCGGTATTGACCATATTCTGGTGCGTTCACCGATTACCTGTGAAACCCGTTATGGCGTCTGTACCGAATGTTACGGTCGTGATCTTGCCCGTGGTCATAAAATTAACCCGGGTGAAGCAGTCGGTGTTATCGCGGCACAATCCATTGGTGAGCCCGGTACACAGTTGACGATGCGTACCTTCCACATTGGTGGTGCCGCTTCACGTTCTGCTGCCATCAATAATATCCAAACCAAGAGCAAGGGTACGGTGCGTCTGCATAACATGAAGATGGTGCAGCATGGCAATGGCCATTACGTTGCCGTATCCCGTTCCGGTGAAGTGACGGTGTTGGATGATCACAACCGTGAACGCGAACGTTATAAAGTGCCCTATGGTGCCAGCATCTCCGTTGCCGATGGCGATACGGTAGACGCCGGTCAGATCGTAGCGAATTGGGATCCACATACCCATCCGGTTGTTACGGAAGTAAAAGGTATTGTGAAGTTCCTCGATATCGTTGAAGGTGTAACAGTTCAGTCTGAAGTCGATGATGTGACTGGTCTGTCACGTCTGGTTGTGATGGAACCCAAACAACGTAGCACGGCAGCACGTGAGCTACGTCCGATGGTGAAGTTGGTGGATACCGAAACCGGCAAGGATACTTGCATCGCTGGTACGGAAATTCCAGCGCACTACTTCCTGCCTGCAGGTGCAATTATTTCGCTGACGGATGGTGCAATTGTTGGTGTGGGTGACGTCGTTGCGCGTATTCCGCAAGAAAGTTCCAAGACCCGTGATATTACCGGTGGTTTGCCGCGTGTCGCGGATCTGTTCGAAGCCCGCAAGCCGAAAGAGTCCGCTATCATGGCAGAAATTTCCGGTACGATTTCCTTTGGTAAAGAGACCAAGGGTAAACAGCGCCTGGTGATTACACCGGCCGAGGGTGAAGCGCATGAAGAGCTTATCCCACGCTGGCGTCATATCACCGTGTTCGAAGGTGAGCATGTTGAAAAGGGCGAAGTCATCGTTGAAGGCGAAACCAATCCGCACGATATCCTGCGTTTGCTGGGTGTCGAAGAATTGGCAAAATATATTGTCAATGAAGTGCAGGATGTTTACCGTCTGCAAGGTGTAAAAATCAATGATAAACACATTGAAGTTATCGTGCGGCAGATGTTACGCAAGATCGAGATTAGTTCGGCCGGTGATTCCAAGTTCCTGAAGGGTGAACAGGCCGATCGTTCGCGGCTGTTGGATGTCAATGATCAACTCATTGCCACCAATAAGACCGTGGCAACATTTG
The DNA here is from genome assembly GCA_024641475.1 of Gammaproteobacteria bacterium. Lineage (GTDB taxonomy): Bacteria > Pseudomonadota > Gammaproteobacteria > UBA6429 > Thiohalophilaceae > JACQBC01. The sequence continues at coordinate 3,671 of JAHECZ010000090.1, read as the reverse complement.
ATCCACAATTAATGGGTATTACCAAGGCGTCATTGGCTACTGAATCATTCATCTCGGCCGCTTCCTTCCAGGAAACCACCCGGGTACTGACTGAGGCAGCCGTCACTGGCAAAGTTGACGACTTGCGCGGATTGAAGGAAAACGTGATTGTAGGCCGGTTAATCCCGGCGGGTACCGGCATGGCATTCCATACGGCCCGTCGCCGTAGCCGTAAGGTATCTGACCAGGATCGTATGGAAGCCATCTTGAAAGAGGAGGCAGCCAAGTCCGAAGGGGCGCAACCACCTACGGAATCGGTCAATCAGGGCTAATTACCCTATTTAACTCGTAAAAAACCGGGGTTGAGTGTTGACGCACAACCCCGGATTACCTACAATTCCGCGCCTCACGACAGGGCGGGCCAACCCCCGACCTGTCGTTTATTTTCAGGGGTATATAAAGAATTATGGCAACAGTAAATCAGCTGGTACGCAAACCGCGTAGCACGCAGGCCGCCAAGAGTAAGGTGCCTGCATTACAATCCTCGCCACAGCGACGGGGTGTATGTACTCGTGTCTATACCACGACGCCCAAAAAGCCGAATTCGGCATTGCGTAAGGTAGCGCGTGTGCGACTGACAAATGGTTACGAAGTAACGAGCTATATCGGTGGTGAAGGACACAATCTGCAGGAACACTCCGTGGTACTTATCCGCGGTGGTCGTGTCAAGGATTTACCAGGTGTGCGTTATCACACGGTACGTGGTTCGCTCGATACTGCTGGTGTTAACGACCGGAGACAGGGTCGTTCGAAATACGGCGCCAAGCGGCCCAAGTCATAAGTTAATTGTAGTTTAGATAAGAACGACTGGTTTGTTCTGTCGAAAGACCAGTCGTTTTCGTGTGTTTATAAAATTAGGAAGCAGCAATGGCAAGAAGACGTGAGGCAGAAAAACGGACGATATTACCTGATCCCAAATTCGGGTCAGAAATGATCGCCAAATTCGTCAACACCGTAATGTTGAGCGGCAAGAAATCCGTCGCTGAAAGCATTGTTTACGGCGCATTGGATGTAATTGCTGGCAAGACCAAAGGCGATTCGATGAAAACGCTGGAAAATGCCCTGGACAACGTGCGTCCGATGGTGGAAGTGAAATCCCGCCGTGTGGGTGGCGCAACTTATCAAGTGCCGGTGGAAGTGCGTTCGGATCGTCGTACTGCTCTGGCGATGCGCTGGCTGGTAGATGCCGCCCGTAATCGTGGCGAACAAGGCATGCAAGCCCGTTTAGCCGGTGAATTGATGGATGCTGCTGAAAATCGTGGTAGTGCTATTAAGAAGCGTGAAGATATGCACCGCATGGCAGATGCCAATAAGGCCTTTGCGCACTATCGTTGGTAAATTAGATAAATTATTTAGTGAGATAAAATCGTGGCACGTACGACACCTATTGAACGTTATCGCAACATCGGCATCATGGCGCACATTGATGCTGGCAAGACGACTGCGACCGAACGTATTCTTTACTATACCGGTGTGTCTCACAAAATTGGTGAGGTACATGACGGCGCTGCGACCATGGACTGGATGGAACAGGAACAAGAGCGTGGCATTACGATTACCGCTGCGGCCACGACCTGTTTCTGGAGCGGTATGGATAAATCCTATCCTGAACACCGCTTTAATATCATTGATACCCCGGGACACGTTGACTTTACGATTGAAGTAGAACGCTCGCTGCGTGTACTCGACGGTGCGATTTTCGTGCTGTGCGCGGTTGGTGGTGTACAACCTCAATCTGAAACTGTCTGGCGTCAGGCCAATAAGTATCATGTGCCACGCATGGCTTTCGTCAATAAAATGGATCGTGCCGGCGCCAACTTCCTCAAGGTTGTTGGTCAGTTGAAATCAAAACTCGGCGCGACGCCTGTTCCGCTGCAATTGCCCATTGGCCAGGAAGATGCTTTTGAAGGCGTGGTGGATTTAGTCCGCATGCAGGCTATCTACTGGGATGAAGAATCCAAGGGTATCAAATTCGAATTGAAAGACATCCCGGCTGAAATGCAGGCGGAATGTGAGAAATGGCGTGAAAATTTAGTTGAAGCTGCGGCCGAAGCTAATGAAACTCTGATGGAGAAATATCTCGGTGGCGAAGCGTTGACCGAGAAAGAAATCAAGGCTGGTCTGCGCGAACGTAATTTGAAGATGGAAGTCGTGTTGGTCACCTGTGGATCTGCCTTCAAGAATAAAGGTGTGCAGGCTACGCTGGATGCGGTGATTGAATACCTGCCGTCCCCGGTCGATGTTCCCCCTATCAAGGGTACCCTTGATGATGCGGCACAGACCGAAGCTGAACGGCATGCTGATGATAAAGAACCGTTTGCGGCACTGGCATTTAAAATTGCCGCAGACCCATTTGTGGGTACGTTGACTTTCTTCCGTGTCTACTCCGGTGTGCTGAATTCCGGCGATACAGTGTACAACCCGGTGAAGGATCGCAAGGAACGCATCGGGCGTATCGTGCAGATGCACGCTAACTCGCGTGTTGAAATTAAAGAGGTTCTCGCCGGCGATATCGCCGCTGCAGTTGGCCTGAAAGATGTCACCACCGGTGAAACGTTGTGTGATTTAGCCAACAAGATTACTTTGGAACGCATGGAATTCCCCGAGCCGGTGATTTCAGTCGCGATTGAGCCCAAGACCAAAGTTGACCAGGAAAAGATGGGTATTGCGCTTTCCAAGCTGGCCCAGGAAGATCCTTCATTCCGTGTCAAGACCGATGAAGAAACCGGTCAGACGATTATTTCCGGGATGGGTGAGTTGCATCTGGACATTATTGTCGACCGCATGCGGCGTGAATATAAAGTCGAAGCCAATGTCGGTGCACCACAAGTGGCCTATCGTGAAACCATTCGCAAGGCCATTGCTGAAGTTGAAGGCAAATTTGTGCGTCAATCGGGCGGCCGTGGTCAGTATGGTCACGTTTGGCTCAGAATTGAACCACAAGAACCTGGTAAAGGTTATGAGTTCGTCAACGAAGTTGTTGGCGGAACGGTACCGAAAGAATATATCCCGGCGGTAAACAAAGGTGTAACCGAAGCGCTTGATAGTGGGGTGCTCGCTGGTTTCCCGGTTGTCGATGTAAAGGTAACGCTGTTCGATGGCTCTTACCATGAAGTGGATTCAAACGAAATGGCCTTTAAGATTGCCGGTTCGATGGGATTCAAGGAAGGTTGCAAGCGCGCCAGTCCGGTATTGCTGGAACCAATCATGAAGGTTGAAGTAGTCACGCCGGAAGATTACATGGGTGATATCGTTGGTGATTTGAATCGTCGTCGCGGCATTATCAAATCAATGGAAGACACAATATCAGGCAAGGTTGTCCTTTCTGATGTGCCATTGAAAGAAATGTTTGGTTACGCCACGACAGTACGTTCGCTTTCGCAGGGTCGCGCAACGTACACGATGGAGTTCTCGCATTATGCGGAAGCGCCATCGAGCATAGTTGAACAGGTTATCAAGAAAGCATCGTAATTTATTTTGAAATTGCACAACCATATATACAGAGGATAGAGCCGTGTCGAAAGAAAAATTTGATCGCAAGAAGCCACACGTGAATGTTGGGACGATTGGTCACGTAGACCATGGCAAGACGACGTTAACGGCGGCGATAACCGTGACGCAGGCGAAGAAAT
>JAHECZ010000089.1 GCA_024641475.1 Gammaproteobacteria bacterium | reverse complement strand
TCTTGGTACGACCGTTTACGTCATCGGATTTGACCGTCAACATTTCCTGCAAGGTATAAGCAGCACCATAAGCTTCAAGCGCCCACACTTCCATTTCACCGAAGCGTTGGCCACCAAATTGTGCTTTACCACCCAGCGGTTGTTGCGTAACCAAACTATATGGACCGGTTGAACGTGCATGCATCTTGTCATCCACCAAGTGGTTGAGCTTGAGCATGTACATGTAACCTACGGTCACTGGACGCTCGAAAGTTTCGCCAGTACGACCATCACTCAGCATGGTTTGCCCAGAACGCGGCAGACTGGCCATTTCCAGTAAACGTTTGATTTCATCTTCATGAATACCATCAAACACTGGCGTCGCCATCGGTACACCGCTACGCAAATTGCGCGCGAGTTCCAATACTTCTTCGTCAGTCAGCGACTTAATATCTTCCTGTTTACCTTGGGTCTTGTTGTATATCTCGTCCAGGAAACGCCGAATGTCCGCGATCTTGGAATGCGCTTCCACCATTTCACCAATCTTCTTGCCCAGACCTTTTGCGGCCCAGCCTAAATGGGTTTCCAGTACTTGTCCGACGTTCATACGGGAAGGTACGCCCAGCGGATTGAGTACCACGTCCACCGGTTCGCCATCGGCGGTATGCGGCATGTCTTCCACTGGAATAATCGTGGAGATCACACCCTTGTTACCGTGACGACCCGCCATCTTGTCACCCGGTTGCAGGCGACGTTTTACAGCGAGGAATACCTTAACCATCTTGAGTACGCCTGGAGCGAGATCATCACCAGAGGTGATCTTGCGTTTCTTCTCATCGAATTTTTCATCGAAAGTTTTACGCAATTGCTTTAACTGTTCAGCAATGGCTTCCAATTGCGCATTGGATTCGTCGTTACGCAAACGGATTTCAAACCACTTGTCATGCGGCACTTCATCCAGATAGCTCTTCGCCAGCTTCGTTCCGGCCTTGAGTTTATTCGGACCACCATCCGCAATTTTGCCAATCAGCATTTGTTCGACACGATCGTACGCGTCTTTTTCCATAATGCGGCGCTGATCGTCCAAATCCTTGCGTACGCGAGCCAGCTCAGTCTCTTCAATCTGTTTGGCACGCGGGTCTTTTTCCAAACCATCACGCGTGAAGACCTGCACATCGATAACCGTACCGTTCATACCTGAAGGTACGCGCAGTGAAGTATCTTTCACATCGGAAGCTTTCTCGCCGAAGATAGCGCGCAGCAATTTTTCTTCCGGTGTCAGCTGGGTTTCACCTTTCGGCGTAACCTTGCCAACCAGAATATCCCCAGGCTTAACTTCCGCACCGATATAAACAATGCCGGCTTCATCCAGTTTGGATAACGCTGCTTCACTGACATTGGGAATATCTCCAGTGATTTCTTCAGGTCCCAGCTTGGTATCGCGGGCCATACAGGTAAGTTCTTCGATATGAATTGTGGTGAAACGATCTTCCTGCACTACACGTTCAGAGATCAAAATCGAGTCTTCGAAGTTGTAGCCATTCCAGGGCATAAAAGCCACCAGCATGTTTTGACCCAGCGCCAGTTCGCCCATATCAGTAGAAGGGCCATCGGCGAGTGCATCGCCGCGGGCAATCACATCGCCCACTTTCACCAACGGACGCTGGTTGATGCAGGTGTTTTGGTTCGAACGGGTGTATTTGGTCAGGTTGTAGATATCCACACCCGATTCACCGGCAATGGTTTCCGCATCATTGACACGCACTACGATACGGCCAGCGTCGACGGAATCAACCAGACCACCACGTTTAGCAACTACGGTCACGCCGGAGTCAATGGCCACAGTACGTTCAATACCGGTACCCACCAACGGTTTTTCCGAACGCAACGTCGGGACTGCCTGACGTTGCATGTTGGAACCCATCAAGGCGCGGTTAGCATCATCGTGTTCCAGGAACGGAATTAATGCCGCAGCAACCGAAACGATCTGCTTGGGCGAGACGTCCATAAAATCGACACGATCGGCGGTTGACATCGTAAATTCGTTTTGATGACGACACTGCACTAATTCATCAATCAAGCGACCACGGTTATCGAGTGCCGCATTGGCCTGAGCGATAACATATTCACCTTCGTCAATGGCAGACAGGAATCTGATTTCATCGGTTACGCGACCGTTATCCACTTTGCGATACGGCGTTTCCAGGAAGCCGTATGGATTGGTACGCGCATACACCGCCAAGGAATTGATCAAGCCGATGTTCGGACCTTCCGGCGTTTCAATCGGGCAGACACGACCATAATGCGTTGGATGTACGTCGCGGACTTCGAAACCAGCGCGTTCACGTGTCAGGCCACCAGGTCCCAGGGCAGAGATACGGCGTTTGTGTGTAATCTCGGAGAGCGGATTGTTCTGATCCATGAACTGTGATAACTGACTGGAACCAAAGAACTCCTTCACCGCCGCCGATACCGGCTTGGCGTTGATCAATTCCTGTGGCATCAGATTTTCCGTTTCAGCCAGTGACAGACGTTCCTTCACGGCGCGTTCGACACGCACCAAGCCGACGCGGAACTGGTTTTCAGCCATTTCACCGACAGAACGAATGCGACGATTACCCAGGTGATCGATATCATCCACGGTACCGCGACCATTACGGATTTCGAGCAACACCTTGATGACGTCGGTGATGTCCTGCTTTGATAAAACACCTTCGCCGGTGATTTCCTTGCGGCCAACACGGCGATTGAATTTCATCCGGCCAACGTCAGAAAGATCATAGCGCTCAGTATTAAAGAACAGGTTATTGAACAGATTTTCAGCCGCTTCCTTGGTCGGTGGTTCGCCAGGACGCATCATGCGATAGATTTCCACCAAGGCTTCGAGCTGAGTTGTGGTCGAATCAACTTCCAATGTTTTGGAAATAAAAGGGCCATGGTCCAGGTCATTAGTGAAAATGGTCTGGAATTTTTTCACATTCAGCGCCGTGAATTTTTCCAGTAATTCTTCAGTTAATTCACTGTTAGCTGCAATCGCAACTTCGCCAGTGGAGGTATCAATTACATCATGAGCAAGCACCCTGCCGATGACGTAGCTACGCGGCACTTCCAGTTCCGTAACGCCGGCTTTTTCCAGTTCGCGGATATGACGCGCGGTAATGCGGCGGCCTTCTTCCACCAGGGTTTTGCCTTTGAGTTTGATATCAAACGTGGCGGTTTCACCGCGTAGACGTTCAGGCACCAAATCCAACACCATGCCATCTTTGGATAGGTGGTAATTATTTTTTTCAAAAAAGATATCCAGTATTTCCTGCGTGCTGTAACCCAGACCACGCAACAGAATCGAGACTGGTAATTTGCGACGCCGATCGATACGGCAGAAAACGCAGTCTTTCGGATCAAATTCAAAATCCAGCCAAGAGCCGCGATAAGGAATCACGCGAGCATTAAATAACAGTTTGCCGGAAGAATGAGTCTTGCCGCGGTCATGGTCAAAGAACACACCGGGGGAGCGATGTAACTGGGAAACGATGACACGTTCGGTACCGTTCACAACAAAGGTGCCGGTGTCGGTCATGAGCGGAATTTCGCCCATGTAAACTTCCTGTTCACGGATATCCTTGACAGTCGGATTCTTGGCTTCCTTGTCATAAATAACCAGGCGTACTTTGACGCGTAGCGGTGCGGCATAAGTCACGCCGCGCATCAAACATTCTTTTACATCAAAAGCAGGAGTACCCAGACGATAGCTGACATATTCCAGCACCGCATTGCCGGAATAACTGGTGATTGGGAATACTGACTTGAAAGCGCCATGCAAACCACGTGTGTGGCGCTTCTCTGGATCGGCATCGAGTTGTAAAAACTCGAGGTAAGAATCAATCTGCATGGCTAGCAGATAAGGCACTTCCAATACATTGGATTGCTTGCCGAAATTCTTGCGAATTCGCTTCTTTTCAGTGTACGAATATCCCATACGCTTTGTCCGCCCTTGCTATGTCGCTGTCCGTTGAACCAACAGACGGTTAACCCATCTGTTTATAAACGCAAATACAAACAGACCTAGGCGGGTGCCCTTGCGGGCATCCGCCTAAGTTCCGTTACTTGTTTCTGTGTGATAGTGCCGCCACCTGGGAGTGCAAGTGTACCCGTTTTCCCTCCCAAATGGGAGGGGGCGTAGTACCCTAATTCACAGGTTACCCATTATCACTTCAGTTCGACCGTCGCGCCGGCTGCCTCGAGATCTTTCTTCATCTTCTCGGCATCGGCTTTGGCCGCAGCTTCTTTCACAGTCGCTGGAGCGCCTTCTACCATGTCTTTGGCTTCTTTCAGACCCAGACCGGTAATAGCGCGAACCGCCTTAATCACTTCAACTTTCTTCTCGCCAACCGCTTTCAATACAACATCAAAGCTGTCTTTCACTTCAGCAGCGGGGGCAGCAGCGGCAGCTGCAGGTGCAGCAGCAGCCACAGCGGCGGTTACGCCAAACTTCTCTTCCATGGCCTTAACCAGGTCAACCACATCCATTACGCTCATGCTCGCAATGGTATTCAGAATGTCATCTTTAGATACTGCCATTTTCCTGTCTCCTCAAAAATTTAAATTTACTTGGTACGCTGGCTAGTTACCGGAGTAATGTATTTCCTGGTAACTCGTCCCGCGTCCCTGATTACTTGCTTTAGCCTGCGGCTTGTTTCTGTTCGCCGACTGCTGCCACGGTACGGACAAGCTTGCTTGGAATCTCGTTGAGAGTCTGTGCAAGTTTGGTGATCGGAGCCTGCATACACGACATCAGTATACTGATAGCCTGATCTTTCGTCGGTAAGCTGGCCAGACGTTCGAGTGCATCGGGGCCCAATACCTGCCCACCAACTCCCAGCGCCTTTACCACCAGTTTGTTATTGTCCTTAATAAAAGCCTTAAATATGCGGGCTGCTGCGCCTGGCTCTTCTTGCGAAAATGCCAGGATCATCGGGCCTTTAATGACTTCGGCCATGCCCTCGTATTCAGTGCCTTTTACCGCAAGTCGTGCCAGCGTGTTTTTAACAACTCGTAAATACACGCCGCCGCTACGCGCTTCTTTGCGTAGTGAATTCATCTGATTCGATGAAAGCCCGGAATATTCCGCACAAACAGCGGAATGCGACTTGGCAGCGATCTCGGCAACCTCAGCCACAATGGCTTGTTTCTCTTCAAGACTGAGTGTCACTCGATATCACCTCATTAGATTACAGCGGGTAAATCCCAACTGTGTTTGCCTTGCGAAATGTTGCCATTTCGCCCCCTTCGGGGGTGACCTGTCCTTAGGCTCCCCATCTGCGCAGGCCTGTCTAATTCTCGGAAACAGACTGAAGTCAGTCACCAATACTTAGAACCGTTTAATCCTTCGTGTCTTGGGGACAGAATTGAATTCTGTCCCCGCAATCATTTGGGACCTGCGGTCTTTGATGGCCTGTAATCCGGGATGGACAGAATTAATTCTGTCCATCCCGTTTTACAGGGCCATAAAGTTCTATACGCCGCCAGTCAATGTCGACTGATCAAGCACGATGCCAGGACCCATGGTCGTGGAAATCGTGATCTTTTTCAGGTACTGACCTTTGGATGAAGACGGTTTGGCTTTGCGTAAATCCGCCAACAACGCTTCGAGATTTTCTTTCAGTAGCTTGGGTTCAAATGCGATCTTGCCGATGGTGCAATGCACAATACCGGCTTTGTCGGTACGGAACTGCACCTGACCTGCTTTGGCATTGCGAATCGCCGTTTCCACATCCGCAGTTACGGTGCCAACTTTGGGGTTAGGCATTAAACCACGTGGACCGAGAATTTGACCTAATTGTCCAACCACGCGCATCGCATCTGGAGTAGCGATAACCAGATCAAAATCCATTTTACCGGACTTAATATCTGCCGCGAGATCTTCAAAACCAACGATATCAGCACCGGCTGCTTTGGCCTTTTCAGCGTTAGCACCTTGGGCGAACACGGCAATACGTATGGTTTTGCCTGTGCCATTTGGTAACACGGTAGAACCGCGAACCAGCTGATCAGATTTACGTGCATCGATACCCAGGTTCACAGCCACATCCACGGATTCCGTGAATTTTGCTTTAGGCATGTCTTTGAGCAGACTAAAACCTTCGTCTGCTGCGTAGATTTTGCCTGGAGTTAATTTGGCAGCAATTGCCTTCTGGCGTTTTGTCAGAGCCATGTTACGCGCCCTCCACGTCAACGCCCATACTGCGGGCAGTGCCAGCGATGGTGCGTACCGCTGCATCCATATCGGCTGCAGTGAGATCCGGTTCCTTCATCTTGGCAACTTGTTCGAGTTGCGCACGCGATGCTTTACCTACCTTATCGCGATTGGGCACGCTGGAACCTTTGGGAATATTGAGAACCTTGCGCAGCAATACCGATGCAGGCGGGGTCTTCATAATAAAAGTAAAACTACGATCGCTATACACGGTGATGATCACAGGAATCGGTAAACCCTTTTCCATTGTCTGCGTCTGCGCGTTAAACGCTTTGCAGAATTCCATGATGTTAACACCGTGCTGACCCAACGCCGGACCGACTGGAGGCGAAGGATTGGCAGAACCTGCCGCAACCTGCAGTTTGATATATGCCTGGACTTTCTTTGCCATGGTAGTGACTCCTTCGGGTACAAACGCCTGGCTAGGGCTCCCCGTGTTTAATGGCCTTAGGTATTAACCCTTGGCAACTTGACTAAAATCCAAATCAACCGGCGTGGCACGACCAAAGATCGATACTTCCACACGCAAACGGTTTTTATCGTAATCCACTTCTTCAACCACACCATTGAAGTCATTGAACGGGCCATCGATGATACGGACCACTTCGCCAGCCTCGAACAAAATCTTGGGCCGGGGTTTTTCAGCACCTTCCTGCACACGATTCAATATTTCTGACGCTTCCTTGTCGCTAATGGGCGCCGGTTTATCTGATGTACCACCGATAAATCCCATCACCTTGGGCACATTCTTGACCAGATGCCAGGTATCGTCATTCATTTCCATCTGTACCAGCACATAACCAGGAAAGAACTTGCGATCGGATTTGCGCTTTTGACCGTCGCGCATTTCCACCACTTCCTCGGTCGGCACCAGCACTTCACCGAATTTATCTTCCATGCTGTAACGCTTGATGCGTTCGACCAGCGAGCGTTTTACCTGCTGCTCAAACCCAGAATACGCATGGACCACATACCAACGCAGACTCATTTCCATAGGTCTCCGTTACACCAGGGCCTTAATGACCCAACGTAAAACAGAATCAATGATGAATATCATCAATCCAACAACCGACACCATCACCAATACGATCATGGTAGTTTGTGTCGTCTCACGGCGGCTTGGCCACACTGACTTGCGCATCTCCAGGGATGCACCACGGGCAAAACCAACCAATTGCATACCAAGTACAGTTTTGACAGAAACAACAATCGCTGCACCAATCGCGGCCAGTAAAATCAACACACGATAGAGCAACGCCATGTCCTGGAAATAATAAAAACTGACAAAACCACCCGTGATGAGCAGTGCTGCAATTATTAATTTGACTCTATCCAGCATATTCTCACTTTACCAAATGGGTAACGCCTTACGACGTTACATGTTGCCTGTTGCCAGCACCTGCTGTTTGGCAGGCCAGGAGGGAATCGAACCCCCAACCTACGGTTTTGGAGACCGTCGCTCTGCCAATTGAGCTACTGGCCTATAACTTACTCAATAATTTTCGCGACGACGCCGGCGCCAACCGTTCTGCCACCTTCACGGATAGCAAAGCGCAGCCCTTCTTCCATCGCGATCGGGTTGATTAACGTTACTACCATCTTGATGTTGTCACCCGGCATCACCATTTCCACGCCTTCGGGTAATTCACATGCACCGGTTACGTCCGTGGTCCGGAAGT
>JAHECZ010000032.1 GCA_024641475.1 Gammaproteobacteria bacterium | reverse complement strand
TGAAGGTGCTATCAAAAATCGAACTGGGCGAACAGATCCCGCAAGCGCTCTATCTGGCGGTTGCCGAGATCATTGCCTTTGCATATTTACTAAAAGGCAAGGCACCGCGTGGCTGGCGCCCTGCTTCGCAGAAATAACTTAACTGGCTTTATCTACCGTGTGCAACATGTGAATGAGTTTAGCTTCGTTTTGCCCAATCCCGGATTGATACATGATGTCGTTGATCGACGCGCCATGCCGCGCCAGTTGAATCGCGTAATCGTATGGATGCGCGGCGTAATCTTCGACGACCGGACGAAAATTCACGACATTTGCCCTGGGTGCGGCAACCGTCCTGTCTGCCTCTTTCACCTGTGCTGACGCTATTCTAGTGCCCTTGTTATTGGCACTACTCTTCGCTGCTTGCAGCGCACTTCTACTTTCCCTATCGCGCACCGCCTGTACCGGAGGTTGGTGTTTGATATGCTCTTGTTGTTTTTCGATCTTTAAAACGCGACCACCCATACCCAGCGCGGATGACGTCATGGCACGCAAATCATTACGCACGCTATCCAGGTCCATCAGTAAATACTGCAGGCGCCGACGACTGCGCAGCCACATCCACAGTACAAACAATGATGCGATGATCGAACCTGCTACCCAAATCGGTAATAACGCTACCCAAGGTGTCAGTTCCTGCATGATTGAATTAAATGTTTGCATTTAGGCATACTCATCAATATGACGACGTACTGGTGTCATCGTTGTATCATGTGCTTCGCGCACCGTTGGCATTTTGAACTCTCGCAACCAACGTTGCGATGTAGCTTGCCCGGTACTGGCACTTTCCAGTCCCGTACTACTTTGGTGACGTGGTAGTGTCGCGGATTTATTCGCATCAGCCATCGTGCATTACTCCACAATTACAATGACGATACTTCGCGCCATTCGTCCGTCGACAATAACTTGTCAACGTCCACCAGAATCAATAACTGATCATCCTGGCTCGACACACCCTGGATGAATTTGGAACTCTCATCACTACCCACATTCGGCGTGGCTTCAATTTGTGAAGCACGCAGCTCGGCCACTTCGGCAACGCTGTCTACCAGGATACCCACGACCTGTTCACCGGTTTCGATAATGACAATACGGGTAGCATCGTCGGGTTCTTTTTCCTGTAAACCAAACCGTTTACGAGTATCGATAACCGTGACCACATTGCCACGCAAATTTATAATACCCAGAACGTAATCCGGAGCCCCGGGAACCGGAGCGATCTCCGTCATACGCAGCACTTCTTGCACCTGCATGACTTTAATGCCGTATTTTTCATTATCGAGATAAAAAGTTACCCATTGGATAACGCTGTCGTTAATATTTGCCGCTGCCTGGCCCATGGTCTGGTCTCCACTCGTGGTTAATGTTGTCCTGATGCGGGTGTCAAAAAGCGGTCACCGGCACATTTACAGGATATAAATTGCATATCCCATGCCAGAAGGAATAAACAGAGGTTATTCGCGGAAGGCTTGAGGGGAGAGCCGATCTGCCAGCATCTGCGCAAAGGCTGAGGCGTCAATTAAGGCGCACATTTGTGCGACGACTGTCCCGGCTAGCCATCGGCGCTGGGTTCTTGACGTTCGCCAGCGAACGTCCTGGGGTTGCAGGGTAATTACGTCGGCCACCGCGTCGCAGGCCAGTCCATAATACCCATCCTGGATCAAGACTATCCGGCTGATCCGCGCGTAGGGATCATCACCGGCCAGATCAGGCAAGCGATCGGCGGGCAAGACCAAACGTGCGGTATCGATCAGTGCGACATTCTTTCCCAAATGTGGCAACAGACCTAAATAGAAATCTGCATGGCCTGGCATTGCAGTTACGGCATCCGCACGCCACTCCACCACACCATTGAGATCCACCAACGGTACCGCGAGGGTTAATCCCGCCACCTTAAATAATAAGGCCTGAAAGGGGTGGCGTGACCAGGCAGGGGGCTCTTCAATCACAGGAGTAACTGTTTCAGTCTTGGCGGGAATAGCAGGCGTCGCGACAACCGCCGGAATGATAATTTCGGTGACAGGCGGCGCCACCGTGGGTAGTGGTATACGTAATGGCGGTGGTGCTACCTCAAGTTGAATTTCCTGTAATTTAACCGCAGCAGGTTTTGCTTGCAGCACGGGACTGGATTGCGCAGGATCGGCTGCAACCACTTCTTGCTGTTCGGCATACTCTTGCACATCACGCATCAATGACTCAAAAAAATCATCTAATGCATGTTGTTGTTCAACCAGCTTGCGTGACTTTGTACTCATGCGCCATTGACCACGTGTGGTGTCAGTGGCGCATAAACTGGATCCTGTGTCAGGCTAAACAATAATGCCTGATAGGCCTGTGCACCACGACTGTTAGGAGTAAGGAATGGAATCGGCAAACCCTGCATACTGGCCTCACGAAACTGCGTATCCAGAGGAATGACATCAGCCCAGAGTTTGTCACCGTATTGATCACGCAATATCTGCAATGATTCGTGTGCGGCGCGGGTGCGCCGATCGAACATGGTTGGCACGATCGTACACGGCACAGGCTTTTTGCGCGACTTCATGATCATATCGAGCGTGCGCATCATCCGTTCCAGACCTTTAATAGCAAGAAATTCGGTTTGCACCGGCACTAACAATTGTTCCGCCGCCGCCAGGGCATTCACCATCAGTACGCCGAGGATTGGCGGACAATCGATGATGCAATAATCAAATTGATCAAAACAGGATACCAGCGCATTACGAAGCACCAGACCTTTGCCCTCCTGGGTACCCAATTGACGATCGAGTGTGGCCACGGCGGTGGATGATGGCACCAGTTTAATTGGCTCCAGACGTGTATCGACAATGACACGACGGATATCCGTCGGCGGATTTTGAAACAGATGATACAAGCTGGGTTCCTGCGTATCGGGGTCAAATCCAAAATACGAAGTTAATGAACCGTGCGGATCCAGATCCACCAGCAATACACGTTTACCTTTGCGACCAAGCCAGCCGGCCAGCGATACCACCGTCGTGGTCTTGCCTACCCCGCCTTTTTGATTCGCTGCCGCCCACACATGCATGTGTGATTCATCCTTGTCAGTGCACTGGTGGTTCAGCTGGTTTATCGGAACCGACCGGCTTGTCCGGGCCTTGTATTGCAACCATGCGGCGTGCATTTTTGTCGGCAAGGATAACAATCTTGACGCGTCGATTATCGCGGCGTCCATCGACGGACTTGTTATCACCTACCGGGTGGTATTCACTCAGCCCAATTGCCGACAAGCGATTCGGTTCAACACCTTCTTCGGCAAACAAACGTACGACACTGGCGGCACGGGCTGCGGACAATTCCCAGTTTGACGGATACACCGCGGTTTTAATCGGTTGATTATCCGTATGACCTTCCACGTCAACATAATTCGGTAAATTCATAATGACCAATGCCAGTTTTTTTAATGGCGCATAGGCTTCCGCTTCCAATGAGGCATTGCCCACTGAAAATAAAACACTGGTATTGATATCTATTTCAACCCAAAGATTATTTTTCGTTACTTTAATCAGATTTTTATCGATGAGTGGCTGTAAACTGGTTTTGACTTGCTCTGCGATCTGCGTCATTTGCTGCGACTGCTGTTCGATTATTTTTGGCGGCTCAACCGTGATTGGCTTGGGAATACCTTCCTTGGGCTGTTTATCAGGAAATTTTTCAATTGGATCGCCCACCTGAATCGGTTCCAGTGATTTGGGCGGCGTATTAAATGCCGCAATCATGGTGTCGGATAGCACCCGATATTTACCTTCATTGACCGATGAGATGGCGTACATCACCACAAAAAAGGCAAATAACAATGTAATAAAATCCGCGTACGATACCAGCCAGCGATCCACATTGGTGTGTTCCTCGTTGGCACGGCGTACAGCTCTGCTGCGACGGGACTGCATTAGCGGATAAACCCGAGTAATTTTGTTTCGATATTGCGTGGATTTTCACCTTCGGCGATGGAGATAACTCCTTCCACGACCATTTCGCGATGACGTACCTGCAAATGAATAATATTTTTTAGCTTGTTGGCGATGGGCAGGAATATTAAATTTGCGACCCCAACGCCATAGATTGTGGCGACGAATGCCACCGCAATACCACTGCCGAGCTTGCTGGGGTCACTTAAATTCCCCATCACTTGAATCAGTCCCAGTACGGCACCAATGATGCCGATGGTTGGGCTATAGCCGCCCATGCTCTCGAAAATACGTGCCGCACTCAAATCATGATGTTCCTTGGTGGTGATTTCGACTTCCATAATATTGCGGATATTATCCGGTTCACTGCCATCCACCAGCAATTGCAGTCCTTTGCGGGTAAACGGATCAACCTCATGCTCTTCGACATTTTCCAGACCCAGCAGCCCTTCCTTACGGGCAATATTGCTCCAGGATACCAGTTTCTCGATAGCGGATTCAGTTTGCAAACGTGGCGGGAAAAATATCCATGCACTCATCCGCATACCGCGCAGAAACGTGCGTAAAGGCGATTGCAGCATCACCGCACCGAAGGTGCCACCCAATACGATTAACACTGCGGGGCCATTGAGCAAGGTGCCAAGGCTGCCGCCTTCCAGATACTGACCTACCAGTATTGCAGCGATACCAAGAAGCAAACCAAACAGACTGAGGACATCCATGTTATGTCACCCCAGTTGTGCCAAAGCAGGACCAATGTCTTTTAAACTCAATTCACGTTCACTCAGGCCCGCTTCTTTAACTGCGGCAGGCATGCCATACACAACGCAACTTGATTCGTCCTGTGTCCAGACACGTGAACCGCCCTGCTTGAGTAACCGCGCTCCATCGCGCCCATCCGCACCCATACCGGTCATTACCACCGCCAATGTTTGCCTGGGGAAATGTTTGGCAATCGATGCAAAGGTAATATCTACCGACGGTTTGTAGGTTTGCGGAGTCGGTGCATCCGCTATTTTCAAAATCGTGTCGTTACCGCGTTTTTCCAACAGCATCTGGCGACCACCGGGTGCCAGATAAGCTTGACCCGGATGCAACACATCACCATCTTGTGCTTCTTTCACGCCAATCGCACACAATCCATTCAGACGTTGTGCAAATGCGGGCGTAAAGGAACCCGGCATATGTTGTATCAGCAATACGGGTGTTGGAAAATTTTTCGGTAATTTGGTCAGCACTTCCTGCAAGGCAACCGGTCCGCCTGTTGATGTGCCAATTGCAACCAGACGAATATCACCTTTGGGAATGGCAATAGCAGCAGTACGTTGTGGTAATCCGGTCTCGCGTGATTTAACCACGGCTGGTGTTGATTTAGCTGGTGCGGCAGAAGTTGCAGCGCGCTGCTGCACTGGACGATGCGCCAAACTACGTACCCGCTCACAGAGCAAGCGTTTGACTTCAATTTGGTCGTTGGAGATTTCCTCAAACCGTTTCGGTAGAAAATCAACCGCGCCGGCATCTAGTGCATCTAACGTCGCCTTGGCACCATCCGTGGTCAGTGAGGAAAACATAATGATTGGAGTTGGTCGCTTCTCCATGATACGGCGTGTTGCGGTGATGCCATCCAACACCGGCATTTCGATATCCATGGTGATAACATCCGGTTTTAGAACCAGATTTTGATCGATAGCCTCCTGACCATTACTGGCGGTACCGACAACTTCTATTCCAGAATCGCTGCTGAGTATTTCCACGACACGGCGGCGGAAAAAACCAGAATCATCTACCACCAAAACACGAACCGTCATATAGCGCTCTCCTTTGCAGTGGAGCAGTGTATTGTGTTCAGGAGTTGATCATACGGGGATAACATTAACGTCGTGCAGCATAACGCCGCATCAATCCAGGTACGTCGAGAATAACGGCGATACCCCCATCACCGGTAATCGTTGCACCTGCTAACCCATCAGTTCCGTGCAGCATCGCACCAAGAGGCTTGATGACGACTTCTTCCTGACCAATAAGTGCATCAACCAGGAAGCCAACCTTTTGAGTGCCAGATTGAATAACCACGACATGTCCTTGCTTGGGCAGCAGTGCAGCCATATTGCCTTTGATTAACCAGCGTCGCAGATAATAAATCGGTAATGCATGGCCACGCACCATCACCACCAATTGCCCATCGACCACATTGGTTTTAGTCAGATCCAGATCAAATATCTCGTTGACGTTAACCAAGGGCAACGCAAACTGTTGCTTCTCCAGCTGTACCATCAACGTGGGCATGATTGCCAGTGTCAACGGTAATTTGATTGTCAGCTTCGTGCCTTTGCCCAACGTAGAATCAATATCGACCGAACCATTGAGTTGCGCAATGCGAGTCTTTACGACGTCCATACCGACACCACGACCGGAGATATCCGATATTTGATCCTTGGTGGAAAAGCCAGGGGCAAAAATGATATGAAATGCTTCCTTATCCGATATGCGCGCTGCCATGTCGGCATCCATCACGTTTTTCTCAACAGCTTTCCTGCGAATTATCTGCGCATCAATACCCCGGCCATCGTCTTCAATTGTCAGCAGAATATGATCGCCTTCCTGTGCTGCAGTCAACACGACAGTACCTTCACGCGGCTTGCCAGCCTTTTCACGTTCATCCGGCATCTCGATGCCATGATCCACCGAATTACGCACCAGATGCACCAACGGATCAGCCAGGGCTTCGACCAGGTTTTTGTCCAAGTCGGTGTCTTCGCCGATCATTTCCAGGCGAATTTCCTTCTTCAACGTGCGCGCCAGATCGCGAACCACACGCGGGAAACGTCCGAAGACTTTCTTAATGGGTTGCATGCGGGTCTTCATCACCGCCATTTGCAAATCGGTGGTGACCAGATCCAGATTCGCCACAGCTTTTAGCATTTCTTCATTGTTAATCGATGCACCAAGTCGGTCGATACGATTCCGTACCAACACCAACTCGCCCACCATATTCATGATATCGTCAAGACGTTTGGTGTCGACACGTACGGTAGTATCAGCCGCCGCCGCTTTTTCCTTGTCTTTATCTACGGCGGCTGTCGCAGCGACAGCCGCAACCGGTTTGGCGGCGGCAGGTGGCGGCGTGGCAGGTTTACTGGCAACTTCCGCCTTGAATTGACCTTTACCATGCAGGTTATCCAGCAGATTTTCAAATTCATCATCGGTAATATTTTCACTCTCTGCCGCAGCAGGAGTTGCTGCCGGTGCAGCTGGAGTTGCTGCAGTAGCAGCCGCAGCAGGCACACCGGCAAATTTACCTTTACCGTGTAACTGATCCATTAAGGCATCAAATTCATCATCGCTAATATCACCACTCGCCTCTGCCGTGGAATTGGCTTTTGACTGTGCTGCTTGTACTGCATTCGGATTATCGATTGCATTGAGCAGGGTTTCGAATTCTTCGTCGGTAATATCCATACCGCCTGGATTCGTCGCTTTGGGCTTGACGGGGATTTGCACAGGCGCGGCTACGACTGACGGTGCAACTGCTACTGGCGCACCACCTTTAATAATGGCCTCCAGGCGGGCAATGAGATCGGCATCAACCGGATCGGGAGTATCACCGGCGCGAAGTTTATCAAATTGATCATTAACGACATCAAGTACCGGCAAGACCACATCCATCAATTCAGCACTGACGTGGCGTTCACCATTACGCATC
This sequence comes from Gammaproteobacteria bacterium, assembly GCA_024641475.1. GTDB lineage: Bacteria > Pseudomonadota > Gammaproteobacteria > UBA6429 > Thiohalophilaceae > JACQBC01. Next base: position 23,648 of record JAHECZ010000032.1, on the reverse strand, counting down.
AAATTGAACAAGTCTTCGGAACGATGACAGACCGTCACCATTGGTTCGATATTCAGGAATCCTGCGCCACCCTTGATAGTGTGAAAGCCGCGAAAAATCGCATTCAACAACTCCTTGTCATTCGGGCGCTGTTCCAGCTCCACGAGCTGTTCGTTCAGCTTTTCGAGAATCTCGGAAGCTTCAACCAGAAAATCCTGTAATAATTCATCATCCACTGCCATTATCCCATAACGTGCCGGTTGGCAAAGTTAAAATCCCAGACTCGAAAGCAAGTCATCCACTTCATCCTGCCCGGACACAACACCTTTATCATTTACACCCGGAACCACAGGGCCAGCGAGCGCATCGACTTTTTTCCCTTCTACAACTTCTGGTTTATTCGATTTGCCACTGGTTAATTTGACCAGACTCACCAGATTCGATTCAACTTCCTCCACCAGGGTGATCACTTTTTTGATGATCTGGCTGGTTAAGTCCTGAAAGTCCTGTGCCATCAACACGCTGGTTAACGAGTCACGTAATCTTTCCGCATCGCCGGTATTCGTTGTAAAAAATCCATCCAGTTGTTTGGCCAGATCGACAAATTCCGCCAGATTCATGTCGCGCTGGGTGAAGCGTTTCCAGTCTGCATGCAAGCTGCGGGAGCGCGTGCCCATTTCTTCACAAATCGGCAAGGAACTTTCCACGGCTTCCAACGTACGGTTTGCTGCCTGATCGGTCATTTCGATGACGTGGCGCAAGCGTTGCCGCGCATTGGGAATTTCCATTTCCGCCAGTTTATTGAATTGTTCATCCATACCAAACGCCGTAATCGCATCATGCAATTCACGGGTTAATTTACCCATTTCCTGATATAAATCGGATTCGCGAATATGCGTGAGCTCATCGACCACTTCCTTGGCACCGGTCTCGTCGCCACGTTCCATGGTGGCAACCAGATCTTTTGCCATGGCAATACTGTCGTCGTTGATGAACTTGAAATCATCCATAGCGTTCATCTCCTGACTAGCCGCCTTCAATACGTTGGAAAATCTTCTCGAGTTTTTCCTTGAGGGTTTGTGCGGTAAAGGGCTTTACCACATAACCATTGACGCCGGCCTGCGCAGCTTCAACGATTTGTTCGCGTTTTTGTTCCGCCGTTACCATTAGCACCGGCAAGCTGGCTAACTTTTGATCGGCACGCACGTGCTTGAGCAAGTCAATGCCCTGCATACCTGGCATATTCCAGTCAGTAATCAACAGATCAAAATTACCAGATTGCAAAATCGGCAATGCCGTGAGTCCATCATCTGCCTCGGCAGTGTTCTGAAAACCCAGGTCACGCAACAGGTTCTTGATAATACGGCGCATCGTAGAGAAATCGTCCACGATGAGGATCTTCATATTCTTGTCCACGAAATCCCTCCAGGAATCCTGTCCAATGGTTCTAACGGTCTCATTCTGTCCACACAGATACAGTCTTGAAGTATCTGTGTGACACAGGAGTACTATCGGACGAACAGGGGAAAAATTTAACTTACTGACCTTCTTTCAGTCGATTAGCCATGCGAGCCTGCAAACGGATGACCGCCTGACTGTGTATTTGGCTGACTCGTGACTCACTGACTCCCATGACTGCGCCGATTTCACGTAAATTAAGTTCATCGTCGTAATACAGGGCCATCACCAGCCTTTCCCGCTCTGGAAGTGAGGCTATAGCTTCAGAGATGACACGTTGCATATCATCCCGTTGTAATCCATCGAGAATACCCGGGGAATTATCGGAAATACTGTCGAGGATCGATTCTTCACCAATGCACAATTCTTCGACACTTAAAATCTTGTGATAACTGTTGTCCTGCAAAATCTTGTAATACTCTTCCAGACTGATTTCCAGCGACGAGGCAATCTCCGTGTCGCGGGCATCCCGACCTTCCTGATGTTCGATATCACGCACAGCTTGTGCCACCATGCGGGCTTTGCGGTGCACCGAACGTGGTGCCCAATCATTCTTGCGGATTTCATCGAGCATCGCGCCACGAATCCGGATACCGGCGTATGTTTCAAAACTCGCGCCCTGACCTTCATCGTAATTGCGTGAAGCTTCCAATAGACCAATCATACCTGCCTGCACGAGATCTTCGAGCTGTACACAAGCCGGTAAACGATTGATCAAATGACAGGCTATTCGTTTTACCAACGGCGCGTGTTTTTCAATTAATGTATTAGGCATAGATATCGATTGTTGTGATGCATACATTGCTGCCCCTCTCATGACACCGCTCCCATTTTTGTCGCATTCGTCTGAATTAACCTCTCCACAAAGAACTCGAGGTGCCCTCCTGCAGCGCGCGGCATCGGCCATTTGATGGCTTTGTCAGCCAGTGCAGCAAATGCTTGCGACGCTTTACTGCGCGGAAATGCTTCCACTACCGCGCGTTGTTTCTTAACGGACTTGCGCAAAAACTCATCAGCCGGGACATACCCCATATAGTCTAGCGCAACATCCAAAAATCGGTCGGTCACTTTGGCCATCTTGGTATAAATTTCTTTGCCATGTTGGGCACCCTCCGCCATGTTTGCCACGATGTGAAAACGGAACACGCCATAATCACGACTCAACAGTTTGATAATGGCGTAGGCATCGGTAATCGATGCAGGTTCATCCGTCACGACCACCATCAATTCCTGTGCAGCACGGGCAAAGCTGATCACGGTGTCACTGATACCGGCTGCAGTATCAATGATTAATACATCCATATCCTGGCTTAATTCACTAAAGGCCCGGATTACCCCGGCATGGGATTTTGAATCCAGTTGCGCCATATCCTGAATACCCGAAGACGCTGGAATCACTTTGATACCACCTGGGCCTGTCATAATGACTTCTTCAAGAGTACGTTCACCGGTAATCACATGATGTAAATTAGCTTGCGGATGCAAACCCAATAACACATCAATGTTACCCAGGCCAAGATCCGCATCGAGGATCATGACTTTTTTGCCTGCTTGTGACATCGCCATCGCTAAATTGACCGCGACATTGGTTTTACCCACCCCGCCCTTACCACCGGTAACCGCAATGACACGGACGGGATGGGGTTGATTCATACGGCGTAAGCCTGCGGCCTGATCCAAATGTTTGATATCAGCCATGGGCTTGTGACACCATGCCACCGATCAATTGTGAAACCTGTTCGTCTTTAGGACCTACACCCACTTCCTGCATAATCGCCACCGCTCTGCTAACCAGGGCATGTGCACGAGCAGGATGTAAATCTTCCGGTACTTGTTGGCCATCGCTGAAATACGCAATCGGTAACTGACTTTCGACTGCTACCGATAAGGCACCGCCCAGGCTGGTGGTTTCATCAACTTTGGTCAGCACACAGCCCGCCAATGGTACAATCTTGAAAGCACGCGCCACATCCGCGAGTACACTCCGTTGATTATTGGCGGCCAGGGCCAGAAACACTTGAAGGCGATGACCGGCACTCTTGAGTAAATTAAATTGTTCATTCAGCCGCATATCACGCTGACTCATGCCGGCGGTATCGATTAACACCAAATCGCGATCGCGGAACGCGTGCAAGGCTTCTTGTAAACTTTCGACATCCGCCGCAACGCGTAACGGTGCGCCCATGATGCGCGCATAACTGCGTAATTGTTCATGGGCTGCAACCCGGTAATTATCGGTGGTAATCAAGGCCACACGTTTTTGACCATGCCGTAACAAATAGCGCGCCGCCAGTTTGGCAACCGTGGTGGTTTTGCCGACGCCGGTCGCTCCTACCACGGCGATGACACCCTGGTGATTTAATATCTCATCATTCATCACCGGTAACCGTTGCGCCAGCGAGCCAAGCGTGCGCCGCCAGTTGCTGTCAATGTCATTTTGCTCGTCAGCCTGCGCCGCAATATCGCGCGCCAGTTGCGGGCTCAATCCCAACGCAATAAAGCGTTGCAGGATCCGGGCACGCATCGGGTGATATTTGCTTTCGTTCTCCCAGGCCAGACCGGAGAGTTGGCTAACCAACAAGCCACGCAGTGATTGCAATTCGGCTTGCATCTTGTGAATAGTCGGATCGTCAGCGAGTTTGACTTCCACATTCACGGGTGCGGGTGCAGGTGGTATTACCGGTTCGATAACCGGCACATCGCGGGAATAACGCAGATCGTCGTAAGCGGCCTTGCGTTTTACTTGATTCGGTTTGGTAGCGGGTACTGTGTCGGTCGCTGCGGGAGTAACATTGCCGGGAACTTCTTCGAGGAGACTTTCATCGTAATCGATGGCCGCTACGACTTCGACGCCTTCGGCGATTTTCCGATTGGAGAGGATCACCGCGTCTGGTCCCAGGGCATCGCGCACCTTGCGGATCGCCTGTCGCATATCGGTACCTGCAAAACGTTTGATCTTCATTGCCAACCTCGTTCATCATTTTTTGTATCCGGACTAGCGATGCCCAACGCTGGTGTTCTGGCCTACCGTCGCGACAATCTTGATTTGCTTGTCGCTGGGTATTTCGTTGTACGACAACACCTGTAAAACCGGAATCGTATGGCGTACAAACCTTGCCAGCATCGGCCGTAATGCTGCCGATACCAATAACACCGCGGGTTGCCCGATTTGCTCCTGCGCATGGGCCGACTTCTGTAAGGCCCCGTGCAACCGCTCCGCTAATCCTGGTTCGATGCTGGCTTCTCCGCCGGCACCGGCTTGCAAGGTCTGATGCAACAACTGTTCCAGCATTGGATCCAATGAGATAACCGGCAGTTCAGGCGCCAGGCCATTGATTTGTTGGACGATCGACCGACCCAGGGCGATGCGGCAGGCCGCCGTCAAGACGTCAGTGTCTTGACTCCGGCCACCGTGTTCCGCCAAGGTTTCGGCTATGGTCCGGATGTCCCGGATCATGACCCCTTCCATCAGCAGATTCTGCATGACCTTGACAATGACACCCAGTGACAAGGTTTGCGGTGTCAGATTTTCTACCAGTTTGGGCGCAGCCTTGGCGAGCTTGTCGAGAATATGTTGCACTTCTTCATGACCTAATAATTCATGCGCGTGGGTTTTGATCACCTGGCTTAAATGGGTCGCGATGACGGTGTTGGTATCCACCACGGTATAACCAAAGGTTTGCGCCTGGTCGCGTTGCGCGGACTCGATCCAGAAAGCTTCCAGGCCAAATGCCGGGTCGCGCGTCTCGATACCTTGCACGACACCGAATACCTGACCGGGGTTAATCGCCAAATCACGATCGGGAACCACATCGGCTTCACCCACAGTGACACCCATAAAACTGATTCGATAAGCACTGGGTGCCAAATCCAGGTTGTCGCGAATATGCACGGCGGGAATAAGAAAACCCAATTCCTGCGAGAGCTTTTTGCGCACACCGCGAATGCGCGGCATCAATTGCCCGCCTTGTTGTTTATCCACCAGTGGAATCAGACGATAGCCAACTTCGAGTCCAACCGAATCCAATGGTTGCACATCATCCCAACTCAGATCGGTATTTTCCGGTGCAGCAGGTTTTGCTTCAGCCTTGGTCTGTGCGCGTAACACTTGTGCCTGTCGCCGCGTAATAAAATATGCGCCATAGCCGCACACAGCCGCCAAACTCAAAAAAGCCACGTTAGGCATGCCGGGAATGACGCCCATCACCCCCAATACACCGGCAGTCACCGCCAGTGACTTCGGATTACTAAACAACTGCGTCATCACCTGTTCGCTCATATCCTGCGAACTGGAGACACGTGTGATGATGATACCGGCACCGGTGGAGAGTAACAGTGCAGGAATTTGCGCAACCAGACCATCACCGATGGTTAACAAGGTGTAATTGCGCGCGGCGATGGCAAAGCTCAGATTGTGTTGCAATATACCAATTGCCAAACCGCCAATAATATTGATCACCAGGATCATAATGCCGGCAATCGCATCACCACGTACAAATTTACTGGCACCATCCATCGATCCGTAGAATTCCGCCTCGGCACTGATCTCGGCACGACGCCGTCGTGCTTCATCCTGATTGATTAAACCGGCATTCAGATCGGCATCAATTGCCATTTGCTTGCCGGGCATCGCATCCAAGGTAAATCGCGCGCTGACTTCAGAAATGCGGGTCGCACCTTTGGTGATCACCACGAAATTGATAATCACCAGAATCATAAACACAACGATACCCACGGCATAATTGCCGCCAACGACAAATTCGCCGAAGGCCTTGATAACCTGACCGGCTGCATCAGGCCCGGCATGTCCTTCCAATAACACTACGCGTGTCGATGCAACGTTTAATGCCAATCGCAACAATGTAGTAATCAACAACACGGTGGGGAAAATAGCGAAGTCCAGGGGACGGCGCGTATATACGGTGACAAGCAAAATAACCAACGCCAAAGCAATATTGAAACTGAACAATACGTCGAGCATGAATGGTGGCATGGGCACGATAATCATGCCCATCATCAACATCATTAATAACGGTGCACCCAGTCCAACACGGCTTATTTGCCGTAAGGATAAGGATGATGCGACTGTTTGTGCCATAAATACCTCGTCGACTACGAATCAAATTGCATATCATCAGGGATCGGCAGATCATCCAGCCGCAAGCCGGTTTTACGCTGCCAGTACGGTTGCCGCTTGAGCTGGAAGACATACGCCAGTACCTTGGCCACGGCCAGATACAGTCCTGCGGGAATTTCACGGTTCAAATCGGTTGTGTGGTGTAAGGCACGCGCCAGCAGTGGCGATTCCAGAATCGGTACCTGATGCTCGCGTGCGATGGTACGTATTTGCATCGCGATTAAGTCCGTGCCCTTCGCCACCACGATCGGTGCACCCATCTTCTTCTGGTCATAGCGTAATGCCACGGAATAGTGTTCCGGGTTGGTGACGATCACATCGGCCTTGGGTACTTCAGCCATCATGCGACGTTGTGCCAGCTCGCGTTGCATTTTCTTGACGCGACTACGAATTTCCGGATTACCTTCGGTATCCTTGGCTTCGTCACGCTGCTCCTGCGTGGTCATCTTCAACTGGCGGTTGTAACTCCACAACTGGAACGGCACATCCACTGCAGCGATCAGAATTAATGCCGCAGCGATGGCAATAAAGCCCCACAACAACAAATTACCGGTATGTTGAATTCCGGTATTGACCGGTTCATCAGCAAGCGAAAAATATTCGCCCAGATGGGAATATAAAACCAACACACCGACTGAACCAACCAGAGTGAATTTGATCAACGCCTTGAATAATTCAACAAAGCCTTGCGCCGAAAAAACCCGCTGCATGCCTTTCACCGGGTCAAGTCGATCCAATTTAAAACCCAGCGCCTGGGTGCTGAAGGTTACTCCGCCTATCGCCAGTTGGCCCGCCACTGCGGCCGCTATCATCACCAGCAGAAATGGGGTCAGGATCCACAGCATAGTTATCAAGGCATCCGCCACAGCACCTGGCAACACGCGCGGATTAAAAATCATTTCACGGCTAAGAGAAAAATTGTGACGCAGTAAATCGGCCAATTGGCTGATGGTTTGTTCGCCGAACATCATTCCAGCCGCACCAGCACTCAACAGCATGAACATGGTATTGAGCTCACGCGAATGCGGAACCTGGCCTTTCTCACGCGCCTGTTGTTTGCGTCGTGGGGTAGCCTGTTGACTGCGTTCCTGGCCGGATTCATCTGCCATCAGTGGCCACCATTAAACAGGTCACGTATCAAATGATACGTATCATTAAACATCAAATTGGCATGCGGTACGATGCCAGGCAACGTCACCAGCACAACCATATAGCCCAGCATCATCGTCAAGGGGAAACCAATTGCGAATATATTTAATTGTGGTGCAGCACGCGTCATCACACCAAAGGCAATATTGACCATCAGCAATGATGCGATAGCAGGTAACGCCATACCAACGGCACCGGAAAAAACCAATCCACCCCAATTCGCCAGCTTCCAGAAACTATCGGCGTGAATACCCTGGGTGCTCACCGGCACACTATTGAAACTATCCAGCAATACTTCAAACATCACCAGATGACCTCCCAGTGCCAGATAGGTCAGCGTGACGATGATCAGATAAAATTGACTCACCACCGGCGTCTGCGCACCGTTCTGTGGATCCACCATCGCAGAGAATCCCAGTCCCATTTGCATGGCAATTATCTGGCCGCCGGTAATCACGGCGCTGACGACTAATTGCAAGGCAAATCCCAGCATGGCACCGACCAGAATCTGTTGTGCGACAATAAATAGTGCGTTAACACTAAAGACAGCGACTGCAGGTGCAGCAGGTAACAATGGGATCAACACCATGGTCACCGCCACACTCAATCCCAAACGGATGCGGGTGGGCACTACTTTCGCGCCAAATACCGGTGCGACCATCAATAATGCGGCAACGCGAAATAAAGGCCATAACAGGCTACCTACAAAGGCTGTTATTTGATCGGCTGTGAATACCATGACCTACCCCACAATGTACGGAATGTCATGTAGCAGTGTCTGGGTAAATTCCATTAATACCCGCAACAGCCAGGGGCCCGCCAACATCAATGTCAATACCGTGATAATCAGCTTGGGGATAAAACTCAGCGTCATTTCATTAATTTGTGTGGCCGCTTGCAGCATACTCACGATCAGACCAACGATTAGTGCCGGCACCAGCACCACCATACACATGAGCAACGTCACTTCCAAGGCGTTTTGAAATATGCTGACTACATGCTCGGGAGTCATAAAATTTACTCGGCTATACGTAGAAACTCGATGCCAGCGTGCCCATAACGATGGTCCAGCCATCGACTAACACAAACAACATGATCTTGAATGGCAGTGAAATGATCATCGGTGATAACATCATCATACCCATCGACATCAGAACACTCGACACCACCAGATCGATAATCAGGAACGGGATAAACAACAGGAATCCGATCTGGAATGCTGTTTTTAATTCGCTGGTAACAAATGACGGCACCAGAATTGTAAAAGGAATATCTTCCACTTTATCGACCGGTTTCAATCCGGCAATCTTGCTGAACATTTGCAGATCCGCTTCGCGCGTCTGCCCCAGCATAAAGGTGCGCAATGGCGCTTTGGCATTCTCGATCGCCGCCTCCATGCTGATCTTTTCCTGCAAATAAGGTTGTAACGCTGTCGCGTTGATTTTATCGAAGACCGGCGCCATCACAAAAAACGTCAGAAACAATGCCAACCCCACCAGTGTTTGTGATGAGGGGGTTTGCACCAGACCAATCGCCTGACGCAATATCGCTAAAACGATTACAATGCGCGTAAACGCAGTCATCATCATCAACGCTGCTGGCAACAGCGTCAGCAACGTCATCAATATAACAACCTGAATACTCAGACTGTAAGATTGTCCTTTGCCATCGGTTACTATCGTCAACGCCGGCAAATTGCCCGCTTGCGCCCAGGTATCAGTCGGCAACACAAACAACAGGCCGAGCAAACCCAATAACGCAACTCGCGGCAATTGTTGCTTCATAGTTGTTTGCCTTTCATCATTGCCTGTAACCGCTCGGCAAAACTCTGGCCGGAAAATTGATTAGGCGTGGCATCACCTGCAACTGGCGTGCTTAATACATGCAAGGTACGAATCTGCCCCGGCGCCACACCAATCAGTAATTGCTGCTCACCCACCTGTACCAAAACAATCCGCTCGCGTTGTCCAATAGAAATACCACCCAACACCTTGAGCACTCCTTGCATGCGCACTTGCACATGACCCATACGCCGGATCAACCAGGCCATCGCAAAGATAATTCCCAGGACGACCAGCAGCCCCAGCAACATTTGTACAAAATTACCGATGCCAACCGGATTAGTCAGCATTGGACCATTGCCATCCACCTTGTTTAGGGCAATAACCGGGGAAGCCGCCAGGCAAGCCAGCGACGCAAACACGACACGTATCATACGCACCTACCTAACGGAGTTTTTTCACACGTTCTGCCGGACTGATGACGTCAGTCAGACGAATGCCAAACTTTTCATTGACCACGACAACTTCACCATGTGCGATCAATGTACCATTGACTTTGACGTCTAATGGCTCACCCGCCATCCGATCCAGTTCGATTACCGATCCCTGGTTGAGTTGTAACAGATTACGGATATTGATTTTGGTATTACCTACTTCCATTGATATGGTAACGGGAATATCCAGAATGACATCCAGGTTGATATCGTCACTGCCTGCACCATGAGAAGCTTCATCGACCAGATTTTGTAAGCCTGCCGGTGTCGGTGTGGCGTTGGCACCACCACCCGTACCCGCCTCAGCTAACGCTGATGCCCATTCATCCATGACGGACTCGTCATTGGGTGTATCTACATCGGTTCGACTCATGACTTCACTCCTAATGCAACCATGGCATGACTATCCCCGCTGAGTTTGGGGCGCTTGATAATTTCACTGACTTTGATGGCCTTGCTGCCTTTGTGCACACCATAGATGCCACGAAACACCGGCACATCTTCAGCCGTAACGGTAATTTTTTCCGGATAGTTAATCGGGAGAATATCGCCTTCTTTCAGATTCAACAGATCTCCCAAACGTACTGTTGTGTTGGCCAGTTCACAGGCGAGTTCAACCTGCGCGCCTTGAATTTCTTCACGCAACGACACTATCCAGCGTTCATCACGTTCGGCGCGATCACTTTGCACACCCGCATCGAGTATTTCGCGAATGGGTTCCAGCATGGAATATGGCAGCACCACATAAAATGTTCCGCCACCACCATCGAGTTCAACATGAAAACTGCTGACCACAACGACTTCGGTCGGACTGACAATATTGGCAAATTGAGGATTGACTTCCATGTTGACGAACTCGAAATCCACCGGCAACACCGGGGCCCAGGCTTCCTTTAAATCCTTGAAGACCTGATTGAGTATAATTTGAATTACTCGCGCTTCGGTCGGCGAAAATTCCCGTCCCTCGATCTTGGCATGACGTCCGCTACCACCAAAATAGTTATCCACTGCAATGAATACCAGTTTCGGATCGATGACACAAAGTGCCGTGCCACGTAACGGCCGGATACGTACGATATTCAAACTCGTTGGTACAAACAGGCTATGTAAATATTCAGAAAATTTCATCATCTGCACGGCACCAACGGAAATTTCCGGAGTGCGCCGCAACATATTAAAGATACTAATGCGAAAATACCGTGCAAACCGTTCATTGACCATTTCCAGTGTCGGCATGCGGCCGCGCACGATCCGATCCTGGCTGGCAAAATCAAACGAACGCGCCACACCATCATAACCTGCATCATTGTCCGTATCGACATCACCATTATCGACACCGTGCAGCAGCGCATCGATTTCATCTTGTGAAAGTAAATCATTAACTGCCATGGTGTACCTTTATTGCATTATGAAACTGGTAAAATAGACCGCATCGATATTGGCTACCTGCGCGTGTCCGTTGTCCTTGGATTTTTCGTCATGCTTGTCCTTGCTATCCTTGGATTTCGCAGTATCGTCCTTACTCTCGCCGTGTTGGCCTGCAGCCGTATCACTAATAATTTTCTGTACCGCTTCGAGCATGGTTTGTTGCAACTTTTCCTTGCCGGCACGGGTTTTCATGTCAGCCACTTTTTGCGAACTCATGATGAGCAAAAGATTGTTGCGGATTACCGGCATATGCAACTTGGCGACATCAAGCACATGCGGATCGCGCGCCATTAATTGCATATCAATCTGCAAAAAACTGGCACCGGCGGATTGGTCTTCGAAATTACTGACCAGGACGGGTTTGACATCGAGATAATTGGCAGGCAAGGGCAGATCCGCTGCCTTTTTGTCGGACTTGTGACTGGATTTTGCAGAGTCGTCGCCGTGCTCGGCTTTGCCACTGCCACCGAGATTGCCGGTGAAATACAAAGCGCCGAGTACGCCACCGGTCACCAGCAGCAAAACCCCGACGATCAACAGGATGAGCTTCAGCTTGCCTTTCTTGCCACCGGCGCCGCTATCTTTTTTTGTATCCAGATCGAGTTCTTCAGCCTTAGCCATGCCCATGCTCCTTAGTTAGCGGACATGGTGCAAAACATATGCCACGGGTGGCATAGCCTTGCAGAGGCTATGTTTTCAAGCAGTTACTTCTTTTAGTAGTCGGGGTGTCAGAGCTTTGACGAAATAATTCCGGAGGCTTAGCCGAGATTCTGACGAGTTGACTGGGCCCATGCGACTCGTGTTAGCAGCGCAAAAAGTGCTCACGGTAATATTGCAGCTCTGTGATCGATTCACGGACATCATCCAGTGCCAAATGCGCAGCCTTTTTAACCACCCCTTTGCCCAGCTCAGGGGCCCAACGTTTTACCAGCTCTTTCAGCGTACTGACATCCAGATTGCGATAATGGAAATAGCCTTCCAATTCCGGCATACAACGCGCTAAAAAGCGCCGGTCCTGGCAAATGCTATTACCGCACATTGGCGAAGCTTTGGCCGGGACATATTGCCGCAAAAATTCCAAGGTTTGTTGCTGCGCCTGAAGTTCATTGACGGTACTGTCCTTGACCCGCGAGATTAATCCCGACTGGCCATGTTGACGCTGATTCCATTCATCCATACGTGCCAGCACTGCATCGGCCTGATGGATTGCAATAACCGGTCCTTCTGCGAGGATATTCAACTGGCTATCGGTCACAATCGTGGCAATTTCTATAATGACGTCGTTCTGCGTGTCCAGACCGGTCATTTCCAAATCAATCCAGACCAGATTGTTATTGTCTTGTGGCATTGTGCTTCCTATCTCGATGGGTTGGCTTGCCTGGAATTGTAACAGAGGCTAATCTGCTCTCCCATGTTATTAGCCAGGTGAGACCATGTTCGAATTGCATTTGTTTAGCCATGTCTTTTTATTCGCCATGGGCGCTGCCGTTGCGGTGCAATGGTGGCTGTATCAGCGCCAACTCACTTCAGTGGTCGCTCATCGCAATGCCGTGCCGGCAGCCTTTGCTGATAAAATCACGCTGGCAGCTCACCAAAAAGCCGCCGATTACACCCAGGATAAAATTCGTCTGGCGCGGTTGGAGATTATATATAGTGCAATTCTGCTGTTAGCCTGGACCTTGGGCGGCGGATTGATGTGGCTGGCACAGCAGTGTAATGCGTTAGTGGCAGATGCACTCTGGCAGGGCGTATTACTCATCCTCAGCACTTTGATCATAACCAGCCTATTGGAACTCCCGTTTGGTTGGTACGCCACGTTTCGTATCGAACAACGTTATGATTTCAATCGCACTACCCTCGGATTATATCTGCGCGATAAACTGCAAGGCTTGGTATTGGCATTAATCCTGGGTGTGCCGATGATCGCCGCGATCCTGTGGCTGATGCAACATGCCGGTGAACGCTGGTGGATATATGCCTGGGCGCTATGGATGAGTTTCAGTTTATTCATCATGTGGATTTTCCCTACTGTCTTGGCGCCACTGTTTAATAAATTCACCCCGTTAGATGATAGCGAATTACGCCAACGCATCGAAACCCTGTTGCAACGTTGCGGTTTCACCAGTCGTGGAATTTTTGTGATGGATGGTTCGCGCCGTTCAGCACACGGCAACGCCTATTTTACCGGCCTTGGGCAAAACAAACGTATCGTGTTTTTCGATACTCTGCTCAAGCATTTGCAGCCCGAAGAAATCGAAGCGGTACTGGCACATGAATTGGGGCATTTCAAACGTCGGCATATTCAGAAATCGCTGATCGTCAATGCTATGTTGTTATTGGCCGGGTTTGCCTTATTAGGCTGGCTAGCGCAACAAAACTGGTTTTTCACGGGTTTAGGTGTAAGCCAGACTTCAATGCCCATGGCGCTACTATTATTCGTCATGGTGATGCCGGTCTTTAGTATTTATTTACAGCCCCTGTTTGCCTACTTCAGTCGTCGCCATGAATTCGAAGCCGACGATTTTGCCGCAAGCCAAACCAATGCCGCAGATTTGATTGGTGCGCTGGTGAAATTGTATAAAGAAAATGCCAGCACCTTGACACCAGACCGCTGGTATTCCGCCTTTCATGAAAGCCATCCACCCGCGCCAGTCAGGGTGGCGTATTTACAAACCAAACTTGCCCACGGATAAGGATTTAGTCATGCACAAGATATCATCAGGATTAATCTGCAGTTTAACTCTGTTAGGCCTACAAACATTTGCCACTGCCGCCGTGGCCGATGGCAAAACCCTGCACAATGCCAATTGCATCCAATGTCACGCGCAGATGAAAGGCGCTGATGGCAGTGCTATCTACACACGCACCGATCGGCGCGTACAGGACATGCCTGGACTTTCCAAACAGGTTACACGTTGTACCAACAGTCTGGGGTTGGCCTGGACAGAGCAACAACATCAGGATGTCGTCGATTATCTGAATTCAAGTTTTTATAAATTTAATATCAAGCCATGATTTCTTGGCGTGAGCAAGTCTGCCATAATTTCACGCATAAAGTTGACGGATTAACCCATAAGGATGTCATCCGCGCGACTAAAATTTATGCGCTGCCACGCTGATTCATGAATACCGATCTCCACGGCATTGTTATTTCGCGCCACGGTAAAGAAGTGCTTATTGAAGATGATCAGGGCATGCGACACCGTTGTGTTACCCGCACGCAGCTTGATGCTGTCATCAGTGGCGATCGCGTACTCTGGCAGCAACAGTCACAGGGACATGGCAGCATCACGCGGGTATTACCGCGCCACGGCGAATTACACGCCATAAGCAAGACCGGCAAACCCCGCGTGGTCGCTGCCAATATCGATATCGCGCTGGTTGTCTGCGCCGCACAACCACAGTTGCAAATCGACTTGTTGGATCACTACATCATTGCCGCCGAGATCGCCGCAATTCAACCCATTATTCTTTTCAATAAAATTGACCTGCTGTCTGCTGAAGAACTACAGGTTGTACATTCACAATTGGATTTGTATCAGACGCTCGGCTACCGAGTCGACTATGTGAGCCTCCATCAAGCGATCGGGCTCGTCGCATTGCAAGACGAACTCGCCGGTAAAACCGCAGTCTTGCTTGGTCAATCCGGTGTCGGAAAATCTTCACTGTTGCGTGAATTAGTTCCCGGAGCTACCGCTCGCGTCGGCGAATTGTCAGCCGAGCAGGGCAAACACACCACCAGTCACAGTGAACTGTATCATCTGCCGAATGGTGGCTATATGATCGATTCGCCCGGTGTACGCAGTTTCAATTTTATTCCAGTCGATGCAGCGACGCTGGCCCATGCCTTCGTCGAATTCCGCCCCTATCTTGGCCAATGCCGCTTCGCCAATTGCTCCCATACGCATGAACCAGGCTGTGCGATCAAGAAGGCAGCTGAAAACCACCTCATCACGCAACAACGTTATGATCGATATCAGGCGATGCGGGTAGAAAATACGATCTGATATGGCAATTAAGAAGGTTTTTTCGGCAATTGCAATAATTGTGGTACATCTTTGGGTTTGATACTGGCTTTTTCATCGCCACTACCTATCGCAGCATCGGCCTCTTTGTTGAGTACGACAATGCTGATGCGACGATTGACGGGATCAAGTGGCTTTTCCTTGTTGAACAATACCGACGACGCCAATCCAACGACACGCGCGATCTTGTTTTGGTGCATACCACCGATAACCAGTTCTCGCCGTGCGGCATTGGCACGATCCGCAGACAATTCCCAATTACTATATGCTCGCCGCTCTTCAAACGAGCCATATTCCACCAGCACATAATTGGTCGTGAATGAAGCCGCATCGGTATGGCCGGCAATGCTGATTCGGTTAGGCACCGTGTTAACAATTTTCGAGACTTCGTGCAGGAGGTTGCGTGTATAATTTTTCAGAATAGCACTGCTGCTATCGAACATCGGACGATTTTCCTTGTCGACAATCTGGATACGCAATCCTTCGCTGGTAATATCCAGCAACAATTGCTCTTTGAAAGCATGCAGTAACTGATTTGTCTCAATGGCTTTTTTGAGTTGTTGCAACAATTCATCCAGACGTTTTTGATCTTTCTGTTTTTCCTCTTCACTGGCTTTCGCGGCAGGCGTTGTTTCCTTGGAATGATCGTCCGTATTATCCTTCATCTGGAAGGATTTCTGTGTTTCTTCGCTGGGCTTTTGCTTCTGCAAATTACTACGCGGCACATCCATCGCGCCGCCCAATTTAATCATGCTGGTGCTGGCACCACCGGGTCCTTGCACACCGGAGGGATTATTAAAGTAATCGGCAATGCCTTCACGAACATAATGTGATGAACCACCCAGCAGCCACATCAACAAAAAGAACGCCATCATGGCTGTCACAAAATCCGCATACGCAACTTTCCAGGCGCCACCATGATGGCCATGGGCACCCTTATTGATTTTTTTGATGATTATCGGCTGTTTTTTATCTTCCATGGCGTACTGCCGTGTGCCTCATCCAGGTTAATTACTTCTGACCTTTGATGTGCTGTTCCAGCTCGACAAAGGTAGGACGAATATGGCTGTAAATCGTCTTACGGCCAAACTCCACCGCAATCTGTGGTGTGTAACCATTGAGCGTACTCATGATACACACCTTGATGCATTCAAAAAATTTACCTTCTTCTTCGGCGCGAAATTCCATGGCTTTGGCGATCGGACCGGCCATACCATACGCCAATAAAATACCCAGAAAGGTACCAACCAGTGCGGCTGCGATATGATGCCCCAGCACTTCCGGTGGTTCGCTGATGTAACCCATGGTGATAACCACGCCCATTACCGCCGCGACAATGCCGAAACCCGGCAAACCATCCGCAATAGTTTGTACCGCACCACTGGGCACAATGGCCTCGTGATGATGCGTCTGCAATTCAATATCCATCAGATTTTCCAGCTCGAAGGCATTCATGTTGCCGCCGACCATCAAGCGCAAATAATCACAAATAAAATCGATCGCGTGATGATTCGCCAGGATCTTGGGAAATTGTTTAAACAGCTCGCTGTCCTTGGGTTCATCGATATCCCCTTCCAGCGCCATCAATCCTTCTTTTCGTGATTTGGAAAATATTTTGTACATCAGTGACAACAAGTCCATATACATGGCTTTGTTGTATTTGGAATTGCCCAATAAGGATGGCACACCCTTCATCACTTTCTTGATTACCGTGCCGGGATTGGCAACCACAAATGCGCCAAATGCACCACCACCGATAATCATCAATTCAAACGGCTGAAATAATGCCAGCAAGCTACCCGACGACAAGACATAGCCGCCGAATATGCTGCCGAACACAATTATAAGGCCAATGACTAATTTCATGCGCCGGATCAGTCCCTGTTTGATGTCACCGTGAATTCCACAGGAGAATTATCGTCATGTGCGCGTGAAACTTAAGTCATCCCGCCCCACTGCCTAAAGAAGCCTCAAACTATTCCGATATTAAGAGTGTTCTCCCACACTCACGCACTTAAACCCGCACTATTTACAGGATATCTAGGCCGACCATGGAATCGTTGCTAAAAGACTGGGTACGCCGTTGCGAGGGGAAACCAATTCCCATCATGGCCCATTCTGTGGATTTATTGCGCAAACTCACCCAGCAGGAAGATACCCCGCTTAATGACATTGTGGATGTGATCGAGCAGGATCCGGGCCTTACCGTCCAGCTATTTCGCAGTTGTAATAGCAAAGGCAAGAATAAATTACAGCGTGAGGTTACTTCGGTACAGCAGGCACTGATGTTAATGGGTATGCGCCCCGCCACCAACATGGCCATGCAGCTACCGACCATCAATAAAAGTCTGCCTGAAGCAGCACGTCAACAACTGTTGCGCACATATTGCCGCGCCTATCATGCCAGTATGCAAGCAGTGTTATGGGCCAAACACCGCCGCGATATGACACCCGATGAAGTCTCCATTGCCACACAATTGCATTTCCTGGGTGAAATGGTATTGGCAATGCATGCACCGGAAAAATTGGCCGAAACGTTTATCTTGCGTCAGGAAAAAAATATCGCCTCTGAAGAAGCGCAATATCTGGTACTGGGTTTCACATTCGATCAACTATCGATGGCCCTGGCCAAGTCCTGGGGTTTACCCAGCATTGTGATTGATGCGTTGCATGGTGAAAATGCCCAGCATCCACGTGCGTATGGCATCATGCTCGCCGTGCAATTGGCGCGTGGTGCAGCAATCGACTGGTACAGCGAGAAAACCCGCAAGGTCGAGGAACAGGCTGCCGAATGGCTCAATCTACCCGTCGACCAAATCACCAGTGAGTGCCATCAACTGGCGGTAAAACTTGCGCGTATCACTCACTACGATGGTGTGTTACAAACAGCAGCGTTATTACCACAGATTTCAGCTAACGAACAAATCAGTAACACCAAATCAAATCATACGTCATCCGATGCGGCAATCTGTCTGGTTCCTCAAGTTAATCTCATCAAGGAAACCATGTTGCGCTTGCAGGAAGCTGTCAAGGAAGGTGTCACGCCGGATGTGTTACTCAATATCGCTGCAGAAGGAATGCATGATGGCATTGGTTTGAATCGTGTGGTATTCGCCGCCGTAAATCCGGATGGGAATGCCTTGCAAGCACGGCTTATCGTCGGCGCCGACAATGATCCTATCTTTAACCGTTTCCACATCCGCATCAAACCGGGCAATTTATTTTATCACTTGATGGAAAAAACCCAGGCCATCTGCATCGATGACAATAATCGCGAGCAGTTCTGGCCAATGGTGCCGCTGGAAGTACAAAAATTGTTACAAACCGACAGCTTTATGGCGATGTCGATTTTTGTACATAAGAAATCTGTTGGGTTGTTTTATGCTGACCGTCATACCAGTGCCTGTCAGCTGGACAGTAAGAGTTATCAATTTTTCAAAAAAACATGCACTCTGCTGACACAGGCATTAATCAGCACAGCCAACAGCAAACCGGGAAAACTGGCAAGTTAGCGCGGCAAGGGGCGCGCCAGGTTCGTGTTTCCCTGATACGAATACGTCATATCGATAAATCAACCTGGACATAAATCCGGTTTGCCGGCTCAAACTGCGATACTATTTCGCGTTACGCCAATTTCCGGCCAACCCCTATCAAAACAGATTAGGTAGTGGCCGGAATCGGATTTATCTCACAGGGGTTTGCCTAAACCTGTGTGCCACTTAAATCAAGCGTGTAAACGAAACCCAGGATCTTCGAATCGACATGAATGCTATAGAGCTTTATCGCGCCCGAAGCGTCAATCGTGTAGGTATCGGTTTGCGTTGTGCTTTGTGTCCCCATGATGTCTTTTGTCACATAAGTAATGACCAGATTCGCCTCTGAACCCGTTGCCGCTTGCAACTCCCATGATGATGTTTCCGTGTTATTGTTATTCCAGCTAATCGTCGGAAGCACACCGGAATCGCCGATGCTGGCAGTCTTTGGTAATTTTGCCGTTAACGTGACGTTGCCGGTGATGCCTGCCGGGCTGTCGTAAAGGTAAACAAGCTCCCTGGTGGTCGGATCCAGATAATTGCTCACGGTACCACCGTTTCCGACATTCAGCGATGTGACAGAGTCAGCTTGCCAATAATTTATACCGGAAACCGTTAC
This sequence comes from Gammaproteobacteria bacterium, assembly GCA_024641475.1. Taxonomy (GTDB): domain Bacteria; phylum Pseudomonadota; class Gammaproteobacteria; order UBA6429; family Thiohalophilaceae; genus JACQBC01. Next base: position 4,045 of record JAHECZ010000032.1, on the reverse strand, counting down.
CGGACCGATGGATACGATCCCAATTGTCCCGGTTAACACATTACCCAGGCTATCCTTACCGCGCATATTAAATGTGACTGTCGTACCGGCCGGTTTGGCGTAAAGATCCGGTAAAATATAGGCAGCACCCGTTGGTGTCGGTGTGCCACCGCCAGTGCTACCGCCGCCACCACCACAGGCTGTCATGAACCCGGCTACCGCCACCAGGAAAATCGTGCCAAGTACTTTTTGCAATTGTTGCATAATGTATTTTCTCCCATGTTTTTGTTTATAATATGCATAGCCAATCGCTACCTACATGAAACGCGGCACAAAGAGAAAAGTCAGGATAATATTTTGATAAACAACTAAACGAAATTCCGTCACGCGGACAGACGGTGGGTGCGGTTGACACACCGCGCGCGTTATACTTATTTTATTTATAGCTGCCGGTGGTGGTTATGGAAAGGGATGTGACCAGCTTGGGGGCTTGGGAATGCATTGGCCGTGGAGGCAATGCTCGACGCCACCGCCACTAGCCGATATCAGTGCAGGCAGCATTACCGTGTTTTGCCAATGGCAGACACTCCTTCATCGCGGTAACGTTATCCTGTCAATCGTAGGCCGCCTTGCCTTCATCGTAACCGGCATACACCGTCATCGACGTCAATAGACAGATACTTGTCACTAAAATAGTTAATACGTATTTCATAAAAAACTTCCTTGGTTAAATTAACAACCCTCTTCCAGGCCGCACATCAGCATGATTTTGGTGTATTGCTAATTTATCGCAAATCAATTTCCAGTTGATCGCCAATTCCAAAATCACTCGAAACTGTGAACTTTTTACCCTCGTGCGGATAAATATTGAAACCATTTCTGATTTTGCGATTTTTCAGGAGGTTATCGATGAAGTCGGCAGCAACAGTAAGCGTGGCTTTCTCCAGACTCCGATCATAGACATAGGTCGTACCAAACCTATCCGTGCCGGCAATGACAAAATCAGGAACGCCTGATGCGTCGGCTCCCGCGCCGACTGACTTTGTGAGCGCCATACAGACAAAGGGTCTGTCCATCGTTGCAACATCCGCCGCCCATATCAAATCGATCCGGCTACTGCCGGGATCAACAGCAACATTCGTCGTCAGAGTCAACAATCCTCCTATAGCTGCGGCTCTTCGGTCGTCCCGCTTCAGCATGACGTACATCGCGTCAATCATTTTATGAGCTGAACATATTTTTGCCGCCTCCGTGTACATCCTGGTGGCAAGCGCTTGCCATTTATCTGCTTCTTTATTATTGATCGGCGTTCCTAATCCTTCACGATATATTTGCACAAGCGCCAATTGGGCACGCGCATCGCTGACAGCCTGGGCATTCTTTAAATAATACTTACGTGCCTGCTGATAGTATTGCGCAGATGATTGCGGATATGCCTGGGCCATTTTCATGTACGTCTCTGCCAGGGCATTGGAGATTTTAACGTTATCAGAGCCTCTTTTTTCGGCTTCTTTGTCAAAACCGAGTTTCTCGGCGACCTTGTACCAATAGATTTTATTTTTTAAGTAGGTTCTGTTTCTTAAAGCTTCTGTTCCTGAATAAAACTGAAGACCAGACATTTTTGCAATAAGACTAAAAGCTACTCCGGCGTCAAGAGGTAGAAACATGGCTGTACTTTTATTCGCCTTATTTTTCATGGTGAGTTCATGACAGTCTTCAAATCCATCCGCAACAAATGATCCCACCCAACCATTACCATCCGCATCGCTTGCTAATTGCATTCGCATTACAAAATTGGGTTGCCCGAAAGGACCGCGATCTTCAAGTTTGCGTGACTCAAACATTTTTTCGTATGCATCCAGTAGACTGCTGTCTTTAGCCGTGTCATCGAGGATAAGCTGATTGATGCGGTCGTTTGTTCCAGTAACCAGCCCAAGAAACTCTCTGAAAGTTGGCTGATTAATGGATTCGATGTTTAACAATCCTAGATATTTGCCACCGGGTTGAACTTTGCCTTTAATATACGTTTCAATGTTTCGTCCATTCGGATCGACCATCCGCATTTTGCCATGCACAATTAAGAAGCTGGGAGAGGCGTCACCAAGCGGTAATGTATATTCGTATGAAATATTGACCGCCACATCGATTTTTCCATTACAAGTACTCCCTTTATACTCGCCGGCAAGTGACTTAATGGCAGGAATACTGGCTTGTTCAGGGTCGGCTTTCAAATAGTAACCCAGTATCTTTTTGCGTTCGTTTTTTTGTTGTTCATCTTGAGCTGCCTGCTTTTGTAATAGTAAATTCTGCTTATAGGTATAGAACTTCTCCGACAAAGATAAACAGCCTGTTAAAAGCAAATTAAAGGAAACCAACAGCAATAGCACAGAAAAACGTCTTAACATATATTTCTCCACTTCGGCATTTGTTTTGTTTATTTTTAGCAATTAGTTTACCGCAGAACGTACCAATCGCACGTGATACTGTTCTGATTTGCTGCTCCCCGCTATCTGACCTGATAACCCATCGTAAAAATCAATGTCAGCGATATTTTCAGGATTCTCACTGGCGGGTGTCGCTGTCCAAAACCAATTCGCCGGTGTTTGCGGGAAAATACTCAGGTCAGTTGCTGCCAGTTTTACCCCATCCACCAAATCAAAATTGGCGTCCATGTCGACAATCGATTTGAGTTCCAGGTATTGAGGCAACCGCCACGCCAGTCCTGTCATACCGGCCAGGAGAACTGCACGCTGTAACGCTTCTTGATAAGTAAATGTCTCAGTCACCCCAATACAGGCAACGGTATCCCAGTACATGCCTTCGCTACAACGTCGCCAAATTAACCCAGTACGTTGATCAATTACTTCGTTACCATCTTTAGAAAACACATACGGTTGGGACAGGGCGGCTATAGGCAAGACGCCAAACACAAAGCCGAACAGGAGCATACCGAGACGTGCCATTTTCATGTTTTTTTACCTTTTAAATATAGGATGTCAATCATAAGACGCGGCAAACCGTGAGAAGTCAGGCAAGCACATCGGAAAGTTATCGTCATGACCCGCCTGTGCGTCACATCCGGCAGATCAATGGGCTGTGTCGGCTGATTTGCCAGCGAGATATTGTTGTGCAGTCACGTTACCTTGCGCTGCTGCGAGCCGTAGCCACTGCATCGCTTGCTTGTCGTCCTTGGTGACACCCTGACCGTTGGCGTACATTATCCCAAGGTTGTATTGCGCATCTGCATAGCCTTGCTCAGCCGCAAGTCGAAACCATTGCACTGCTTGCTTGTCGTCCTTGGTGACGCCCTGACCGTTGGCATACATTAAACCGAGGTTGCCCTGTGCGCGAACACTACCCTGCTCCGCGGCAAGCCGAAACCACGTCACCGCCTGCTTATCACCCTTGGTGATACCCTGACCGTTGGCGTACATTACACCGAGGTTGTATTGTGCATCCGCAAAACCTTGATCAGCCGCACGCCGAAACCACATCACTGCCTGCGTATCGTCCTTGGTGGCACCCTGACCATTGGCGTACATCATACCGAGATAGTTTTGCGCATTAGCGAAGCCATGATCGGCGGCAAGCTGAAACCATGTCATGGCTTGCTTGACATCCTGCGTGACACCCTGAGCGTTGGCATACATCACACCGAGATTGTATTGCGCATCAACATTGCCCTGGTCTGCCGCAAGCCGATACCATTTCATGGCCACCTTGTCGTCCTTGGTGACGCCATGACCGTTGTCATACATCACCCCAATAAGGTTTTGTGCTTTGGCGTCACCTTGCTTGGCGAGCGGCAGACAAACTGCGAGCGAAGTTGCATACTCTTTTTTAAGATACGCATCCTTACAATCCTCGTAGCCGGCATAAGCCGTCATTGAAAACAGCAGACTGGCACAGACAACGATTGTAGTGAGTAGGTATTTCATTCGATCCGAGCCTGTAAATAATTCTGTGTAACTGCCCGTTTGATCATGGCTAGTACCCTTTCGGTAACCGGCCTTGATATTCGATCATAAACCGATTCAGCGCCACATTCCAATGATGCAATGGCATG
>JAHECZ010000031.1 GCA_024641475.1 Gammaproteobacteria bacterium | reverse complement strand
CACGTATCTAGTGTGACGATCCTTGGTCCTAACAGTGCACACAGACCCTGTTGTTCGGCAGCTGTAATCAAAGCGCGCCGCAACGGCATGGCAACGCGATTCTCGGTAACGATCAGCGTGAGATCTGTCAGATCCGGAGTTTGTTTGGCTTGCTGCAGGATAGCAGCAGCGATATAACTACACGCGGGTTGATCAAATGGCAACCACTGTATGCATGCTGTATGCATCGGTGCAATCACCGACCGTAACAATGACTAGCGTTCGAGATACTTGAGTTTGTCTTTGACACCATCCCATTCCTTGGCATCAGCGGGTGAATCCGTCTTCTCGGTGAGTACCGGCCATTTCTTGGTAAGCTCGGCATTAAGTGCAATGTATTGTTGCATGTCATCGGGAACATCGTCTTCGGCAAAGATCGCTTCGGCGGGACATTCGGGTTCACACAAGGTGCAATCGATGCATTCATCCGGATCGATCACCATAAAATTGGGGCCAACATGAAAACAATCCACCGGACAGACTTCCACGCAATCGGTGTACAGGCATTTGATACAGTTTTCAGTGACGACATAGGTCATGGTGCTACTCCCGAACGATAATGCTGATTGATGTGGTGTATGGTAAACGGAAATACCGGCAGTGGCGAGAGGAACTCAGAGCTGTTTTTTATAGGCGTAGAGTAACTCGAGCGCCTGTTTGGGGGTGATTTGATCTGGCTCAAGTTTGGCCAGTATTTCCAGCAGTGGATGTGGAGTGCTTGGCGGTAGCGATATTGCGGGAGGGTGAGCAATCGTTTGTTCCAGGCTCTGTAATTTTTCACGGGCCATGTGGATGACTGCGGCGGGGACGCCGGCCAGTGCTGCGACCTGAATACCATAACTCTGATTTACCGCCCCTGGCTTGACGGTATAGCCAAAGCGTATGCCCTGCGGATCGTCAATCGCATCAAAATGCACATTACGGCAGCCGGGCAATTCTTCAGGTAGTTGCGTCAGTTCGAAGTAATGTGTAGCAAAGAGTGTGAAAGCACGCAGTTCCCGGCCGAGGTGTAGTGCACAGGCCCAGGCTAATGCCAGGCCATCAAAGGTGCTGGTGCCACGTCCGATTTCATCCAGCAACACCAGACTGTGGGCTGTGGCGTTATGCAGAATATTTGCCGTTTCGGTCATCTCGACCATAAACGTTGAACGGCCGCTGGCGAGATCATCACTGGCGCCAATACGAGTGAAAATGCGATCGATCGGACCGATGCGCGCCTGTTGCGCTGGTACAAAACTGCCGGTATGTGCCAGCAATACAATCAGTGCTGTTTGTCGCATGTAAGTGGATTTACCGCCCATGTTGGGTCCGGTAATGATCAACATGCGTTGTTGTGCATCCATACTGATGTCATTGGGGATAAAGGTCTGATTTTGTATCTGTTCGATCACCAAATGTCGACCCGCTTTGATATCCAAACCAGGTTCGGTGCTAAATGTGGCGGGGCGCAAGTTCAGCGTTTCAGCGCGCTCTGCCAGCGTAGTGAGCACATCCAGTTGTGCCAGCGCGCTGGCGCAGGTCTGCAACGTGGCCAGTTGTTGGTTGAGTTGATCGAGCAGATCTTCATACAGGGCTTTCTCGCGAGCCAGTGCCCGTTCGCCCGCGCTAAGCACTTTATCTTCGAGGGCTTTGAGTTCAGGGGTAATGTAGCGCTCCACGCCTTTTAAGGTTTGGCGGCGCTGATAATCGTCTGGTACTTTGCTGCTTTGGGCGCGGGTGATCTCGATGTAATAGCCGTGGATTTTATTAAAGCCAAAACGTAATGTCGGAATGCGGGTGCGTTGTCGTTCGCGCGTTTCCATTTCTGTAAGTATCGCCCCCGCGTTTTCCTGAATCGCACGCAGTTCATCCAATTCCGCATCATAACCACTGGCAATAACACCGCCATCGCGGATCAGTTGTGGCGGATTGTCGATGATTGCCGTTGCTAACACTTGAGTTAATGTCGGTAATGGTAACAGTGCTTTGCACAAGACATTCAACAGGGGATCCTGTAGTTCGGTTAGCACGGTTCGTAATGCCGGTAACTGCTGTAATCCCAGGCGTAATTGAATCAAATCTCGCGGGCGGGCACTTCTGAGTGCGACACGCGTCAGGATGCGTTCCATATCACCAACATGACGCAGCAACGCATGTACAGTTTCATAGCCGTAACTGCTGAGTAATTGGGTTATTGTTTGTTGCCGTTCGATGATTTGCGGGTGCGCGCGCAATGGTCGTTGTAACCAACGACGCAGCTGGCGGCTGCCCATTGGGGTGGCATTGTGATCCAGGATTGCTAACAATGCATGCGCTTCATTTCCAGCGAGACTTTTTTCTAATTCGAGATTGCGCTGGGTGGCCGCATCGAGCAAAACAAAATCATGGTTGTGTTCGGTGACGAGACCGCGGATATGCGGCACTGCGCCTTGCTGGGTATGGCGTACAAAGTGTAACAACGCACCCGCGGCGCAAATGGCTTGTGGCATGGCATCCAGACCAAATCCCGCCAGATGTTGGGTATGAAACTGCTGACACAACAAGTGGCTGGCGCTGTCGTGATCAAAATAGTGCGGAGCTTGCGTACTCCAGCGACATTGATGTTGCGCAGGCAGTGTCTCGATTTGATTTTCTGGCACAATGATCTCAGCAGGATTGAGTCGGGCCAGTTCCTGTGACAGTGCAGCGATACTCTCCGGTTGACTCACCGCAAAGCGGCCGCTACTCATATCCAGAGTTGCCAGCCCAATGGCGTTTTGCTGTAAATATATTGCCACGAGTAAATTGTCTTTACGTTCTTCAAGCAGTGCTTCATCCGTCACTGTTCCGGGTGTGACGATGCGAACCACTTTACGTTCCATGGGTCCCTTGCTCGTACCGGGTTCACCGATCTGTTCGCAGATGGCGACCGATTCGCCCAGACGCAGCAAGCGCGCCAGATAGGGTTCTGCTGCGTGAAACGGCACACCCGCCATCGGAATAGGTTCACCAGCTGATTGCCCACGATGGGTTAAGGTGATGTCGAGTAATTTTGCAGCGCGCCGGGCATCCGCGAAGAACATTTCATAAAAGTCACCCATGCGATAGAACAACAGCATATGCGGAAAGTCCGCTTTGATGCGCAGGTATTGCTGCATCATGGGTGTATGGCTACTGACATCGATTTGGAGCGTCATCGTGTCAAGTGTAACCAAATCCCCGCATGCATGGCAGTATCTTGAAATATTCCGCTAGTTGTTTGTTTTTTATTGAAAAAGCCCTAGGTCCAAGGCTATGCTTGAGTCATAATTAAATACAACGCACAGGGGACAGGAATGACCATGACGACTGATTACGCCGAAAAACGCAGTTATCGCCGCGTCAGTGTTGAATGTGACATCTATTTCAAGATGCTGGATTCGAGCGTTGACGAGGAGTCGGTCGGCCGTGTGGTCAATCTAAGTGGACGAGGATTGATGTTTATCGCCGAACGTGGCGTACCCATGAATGTTGAATTGGAAATCCGCATTAGCCCTGGCAATGAATTGACACCGCCATTGCGCGCACGCGTGAAAGTAGTCCGCATGGAAAAACAAAAGCGCGGTGGTGGCTATGAAATCGGTGCGGTTATCCAGGAAACTTACCAAGATTAGCCGGATAATTTCCGGATCGTCTGCACTGACGCATCGATTCGATTCATGCCTGGCGATTCACAAATGCCTGAGAAGAAACTCACCGCTCTCGCTGTAGAACTTGGCAATACACTGCATGCACTGCAGTGGCAGATGGCTGTTGCCGAATCCTGCACAGGCGGATGGTTGTCCAAAGTGATCACCGATATTTCCGGATCGTCGCGGTGGTTCGATCGCGGCTTTGTCACATATAGCAATACATCCAAAACAGACATGCTCGGTGTCAGCGAGGCCATCCTGCAATTGCATGGTGCCGTCAGTCTGGCCACTGCGACCGCGATGGCGAATGGCGCGCTGCAATACAGTCGCGCTGATCTGACCGTAGCCATTACCGGCATCGCCGGTCCGGGTGGTGGCACTCTGGAGAAGCCGGTGGGCACAGTATGGTTTGCGTGGGCGCGACGCGACGGTAAACTGGAAACGGCCCAACATTTGTTTCAGGGCGATCGGAATGCGATACGCCAGCAAGCAGTAAATACTGCCTTGGAAGGATTACTCAAGTGCAGCCGCTAACGGTTACGCCGGGAGCTCGCTTGTTTTTTGCATTATGGCCGCAAGCAGAGCTGGCTGACACGATTTATCACTCCACACACTCGCTGGTATCAGCTCATATTGGCCGACGTGTGGCGCCTGCACAATTGCATCTTACCCTGGCTTTTTTAGGCCATCTTTCTGCCGAACAGTTGCAATGCATGTTGCCAGTAGCAGAAGCATTGCGCGCCGAAGCTTTTACAGTTCAACTCGATGCAGTTGGTCATTTTCCCAAACCGCAGGTGCTGTGGCTCGGGAGTACTACGCCAGCACTTGCATTACAAAATATACAGCAGCAATTGGTGCATGATTTGACACAACACTGTGATTACCAACCTGAATCACGTGCTTTTCTGCCGCATATGACCTTATGGCGTAAGGTCAAACAAATTGAACTGCCTAGGTACTTTGCACCGTTGATCTGGCCGGTCAATAAATTTGTTCTGGCGGCATCGCGGACGTTAACGACAGGCGCGGAGTATTCGATCTTGCGCGAGTGGCCATTGCATTAACTCAAAAATGCCCAGCCGGCAAATGGCTCTATCTCATCGCGGTTCAGTACAATCAATTGATACGCTTCTGGATTCAACGAGTGATCGGCGCTGGTGTCGACCCCCAGACGTTGCAACACATAGCCAATCAGCGCGCGCCGTACCTGAAATTCAATCACTTCATCCTTACCTTGATAGTCGATCAATAAACTGGCACGTTTGCGTGCCGCCAGGCGGGGGTGGGGTGACAGCTGCAAGGTAACGACTTCACTCCAGTCATCGTCATAGGCGGCACTGGATTCAGCCAGGACATCCAGACGTTGCGCCTCGATAAATCGCGATAGCACGAAGTCACGAAAATCATACGTCGTCGTATTGTAGGCACGCACATGCCAGCGTAAGCCGGTATTCACTAACGCATGAGGTTCGAGAATACGTGACTCGCGGCTTTCCCGATCCGATAAGGAGTAGTACACCGCCTGCAATTGGCTGCGTGTTTTAATGGCCCGCAGGATCTGCGCGACGATGCGTTTATCCGGCAGGCGATGGGGCAACGGTAAGGTCTCAACCGGGATGCCATACACGCTGGAGATGATGTCGGGGCTGCTATTCGCCGTTAAATTGGCAGCCAGCATGGGTAATACCTGTGCTGGCGCCAGATCAGCAAACACTTCACGGAAAGACTCGCTGGGCACAAAACCGAATACGGTGTGTTTGTATAACAGATTGTCGGGCGCCAATTGCCCATAGAGTTTCAGATCCTTGGTAGCGGCCGCATCCGAAATATCAAAGGCCTTGGCCACATCCGAACGTGTCACCACGCCGGTGTAGTAGGCCATGATCTCGATGTATTGCAGCCGCTGGCGGGTCGCCCATTTGACATCCAGGCGCATTTTTTCTTTAGAAACCATCAGTTAGTCCCTGTCGTGACCCAGAGATTATACGGAATACCATGGGTACTCTCAATACAAAATATTAGTAAGTAAAATATACGTAGGTAGTAAATAATATTGACATGTCGAAAAGTATAGCCTAAATTACCTCCCATGATGCCGGGCAGGGCTGCCCAGCAAATCGACTAGAACTGACTAACCATTGCGAGGAGATCCATCATGGCAACCGCTGCTAATGCTGTTGAAGACAAAAAGAAGGCCTTAAGTGCCGCCCTGAGCCAAATCGAAAAACAATTTGGCAAAGGCTCGGTGATGCGCATGGGCGATAACACCGCCTCTCGCGATATCGTGCCCATTTCCACCGGGTCCTTGGGCTTGGATGTGGCATTGGGCATTGGCGGCTTGCCGAAGGGCCGCGTGGTGGAGATCTATGGTCCGGAATCTTCGGGTAAAACCACGTTGACGCTGCAGGTGATCGCCCAATGTCAAAAGATGGGTGGCACCGCGGCATTTATCGATGCGGAACATGCGCTGGATCCCGGCTACGCCGAAAAGCTCGGTGTGAATGTCGATGATCTGCTGGTGTCACAACCGGATACCGGTGAGCAGGCACTGGAAATCGCCGACATGCTGGTGCGTTCCAGTGCGGTGGATGTGGTGGTGGTCGACTCGGTTGCAGCATTGACGCCCAAGGCGGAAATCGAAGGCGAGATGGGCGATTCCCACATGGGCTTGCAGGCACGTTTAATGTCGCAAGCCTTGCGCAAACTCACCGCCAATATCAAACGCTCCAACACGCTGGTGATTTTCATCAACCAAATCCGTATGAAGATCGGCGTAATGTTCGGCAATCCCGAAACCACCACCGGTGGTAATGCGTTGAAGTTCTATGCCTCGGTGCGTCTGGATATCCGCCGTATCGGTGCGATCAAAAAGGGTGATGAGATCGTCGGCAGTGAAACCCGCGTGAAGGTAGTTAAGAATAAAGTAGCGCCGCCATTCAAACAGGCCGAGTTCGATATTCTGTATAACGAAGGTATCTCACGTGAAGGCGAGATCATCGAACTGGGATCGAATCTAAATATCATCGACAAGTCCGGCGCCTGGTATAGCTACAATGGCGAACGCATCGGTCAGGGCAAGGACAATACCCGCAACTTCCTGAAAGAGCATCCGGAACTGGCGCAGGAGATCGAGGCGAAGATCCGCGCACAATTGCTCACACAACCCAGCGTTGCACGTAGTGCTGTTGCCGAGGTGGAAGCTGAGGATGCGGTGGACGAATTGGAAGATTGAAGTAAGCCGATGAATATCAAGTCTGACCTGACGGCGCAGTATCCCTGCGCCGTTGTTAATTGATGTGATGACGATGAATTCAGACGCAATAATGAAAAGTACTAAGGATATCCATGCGGTGGTCATGCGACTGCTGGCTATGCGGGAGCACAGCCGGGCAGAATTGCAGCGTAAACTCGAACAACGGGGATTTGGCGCGGAGCAGATAACCGCGGTATTGGATCAATTTGCCGCCAATAATCTGCAAAGCGATAGTCGTTATGCTGAAAATTATATTAGTTCACGACAACAGCGTGGTTATGGGCCGGTGCGTATTCAGGCGGAACTGCGTGAACATGGCGTGTCAGATACGCTAGTTGCAGCCTGCCTGGATTTTACCGAACCAGTATGGATCGAGCTGGGCTGTCAGGTCCGGCAGAAAAAATTCGGCAACGATCTACCCGCTGACTACCCGGAAAAGGCTCGGCAAATGCGTTTTCTGGAGTACCGAGGTTTTACCCATGAGCAGTTACGGAGAATTCTTGAAACAGCGGATGACATTGCCTGAAGTCCGGATATAATCTGTTTTTCCCCGGTAATGAGTAGTTGAGTGATGAAGAGCGCAGAGTTACGTACCGCCTTTTTGGAATTTTTTCGTCGCCACGGCCATGAAATAGTTCCTTCCAGCCCGTTGATTCCAGGTAACGATCCGACCTTGCTGTTTACCAATGCCGGCATGGTGCAATTCAAAGATGTGTTTTTGGGGATGGATAAGCGCAGTTATAGCCGTGCCACCTCATCACAGCGTTGTGTGCGTGCCGGTGGCAAACACAATGACCTGGAAAACGTCGGTTATACCGCGCGCCACCATACTTTTTTCGAAATGCTGGGTAATTTCAGTTTCGGCGATTATTTCAAGCGCGATGCGATTCGGTTTGCCTGGGAGTTTTTGACCAAGGATCTGAAACTGTCACCGAATAAATTATGGGTGACAATATATAAGGATGATGACGAGGCGGCAGATATTTGGTTAAAGGAAATTAAAGTGGATCCAAACCGATTCACTCGCCTCGGTGAAAAATCCAATTTCTGGCAAATGGGTGATACCGGTCCATGTGGTCCCTGTACCGAGATTTTCTATGATCACGGTCCGGACGTTGCCGGTGGGCCGCCGGGTTCACCGGATGAAGACGGTGATCGTTATATTGAGATATGGAATCTGGTGTTTATGCAGTTTAATCGTCAACCGGATGGGGTCTTGGAAAAATTGCCCAAGCCATCAGTCGATACCGGTATGGGCTTGGAACGTCTGGCGGCAGTGATGCAAGGCGTACATAGCAATTATGAAATCGATCTGTTTGTAAATTTACTCAAGGCTGCGCAAGTCGCTACCGGCTGCAATGATACCAGCAGCAATTCATTACGAGTGATCGCCGACCATATTCGTTCCTGTAGTTTTTTAATTACCGATGGCGTGGTGCCTTCGAATGAAGGGCGCGGTTATGTGTTACGCCGAATTATTCGCCGAGCCATTCGCCATGGTTATAAACTCGGACAGACCAAACCTTTTTTCCATCAACTCGTCGCACCACTGGTGCAGGAGATGGGCGCGGCATACCCGGAGCTGGTTAAAGCACAAGACATCGTGACTCGGGTTTTGCGTCAGGAGGAAGATCGTTTTGCCGAAACCCTGCACACGGGGATGCAAATTCTGGAAGCTGCCATTGCCGAATTAACCGGCAAGGTCATTCCAGGCGATGTGGTGTTCAAATTGTATGACACGTATGGATTCCCTGCGGATCTGACTGCAGATATTGCACGTGAACGTAGCCTGTCAATTGATGAGGTCGGTTTTAACAGGGCGATGAAGGAACAGCAGTCGCGCAGTCGCGCCTCTAAATCTTTTGCAGGTCATTATGCCAAGGCATTGGATATCACGACCGCCACGCAATTTACCGGCTATGAACATTTGCGTGATCCTGCCACGATCCTCGGCATCTATGTGGATGGCGCAAAAGTCGCAATCATTTCCGAAGGCCAGCACGGCATGATCGTGTTGGATCGTTCGCCGTTTTATGCCGAATCCGGTGGCCAGGCGGGGGATAGTGGCGAGTTATTGGGTGCTGCTGGAAAATTTAGTGTGGAAGATACCCAAAAGCAAGGTAATGATGTATTCGGCCATTTAGGTCGGGCGACGTTAGGTTCCTTGCGAGTTGGAGAAACAATTCAGGCCCAGGTGGATGCCGCTAACCGTCAGGCCACGAAGTACAACCACTCGGCAACTCATTTGTTGCATGCCGCATTGCGTAGCGTATTAGGTGATCATGTCAGTCAAAAAGGCTCCTCGGTGGAAGCCGATCGCTTGCGATTTGATTTTTCGCATTTCGAGGCCATAACGACCGAACAGCTGCGCACCATTGAAGATATGGTCAATGCACATATCCGCCAGAATCATACTGTCGAAACCAATCTGATGTCTCAGGATGCAGCAAAAAAATCCGGGGCGATGGCGCTGTTTGGCGAAAAATATGGCGATACGGTGCGAGTCTTGCGAATGGGCGATTTTTCCCAGGAATTGTGTGGCGGTACACATGTGAAGCATACCGGCGATATCGGTTTGTTCAAGATACTCATGGAGACGGGTATTGCCGCCGGGGTGCGTCGTATTGAAGCAGTTACCGCTCAGCATGCACTTGACTACGTTGCAACTACCGATAGTCAACTCGTGCAGTTAACCAATTTAGTCAAAGGCTCACGCGAAGATGTTGCCGAGCGAATTCGCCAATTACTCGATCGCAGCAAGCAATTAGAAAAAGAATTGGATCAGCTCAAAGGTAAGTTGGCGAGTAATCAGGGTGATGATCTGGTCAGTAAAGCCGTGGATATTCAGGGTATAAAAGTGTTAGCCGCCAAGCTCGATGGCGCCGATGTTAAAACCTTGCGAGTCACGCTCGATCAAATCAAGAATAAACTGGGCTCAGCAGCCATTGTCCTGGCGGCTGTCACGGCCGGTAAAGTCGATATCGTGGCAGGGGTCAGTAAGGAAAACACCAGCAAATTGAAAGCGGGAGATTTGGTCAATATGGTTGCCCAACAGGTTGGTGGCAAGGGTGGAGGGCGGCCTGATATGGCCCAGGCTGGCGGAACCCAGCCGGAGCATTTAGAGGCAGCCTTATTATCTGTTAGCCGCTGGGTAACTGAACGGCTGGGTTAATTTATTTCTTCATTAAGGGAAGGCCTTCCCATCGTGCGTTGATTGGTGTTTAATCTGCACCCTTTGACTAAGGGCATAGGATTTCCAGGGACAGCTGCGGCGATGGCATTGATAGTTCAAAAATACGGTGGGACCTCGGTTGGAACCGTGGATAAAATCCAGGGTGTGGCAGATAAAATCATTGCCACCAAAAACGCCGGTAATGACGTGGTCGTGGTGGTCTCAGCGATGAGTGGTGAGACTAACCGTTTGATTGATCTGACAAAAAAGATTGATCCGAATCCAGATCCCCGCGAATATGATGTCGTGATTGCCACGGGTGAACAAGTCACTATCGGGTTGCTGTGCATCGCGCTGATTAAACGAGGCTGTCCAGCGCGTTCCTATACCGGGTCACAGGTACATATTCTGACCGACAGTGCCCATACCAAGGCACGTATTCTGGATATTGATGAAGCGCGGGTAAGGCAAGACCTGAAAGAAGGCCGTATTGTGGTTGTCGCCGGTTTCCAGGGTGTTGATCAGTTAGGCAGTATTACAACATTGGGTCGAGGTGGTTCAGATACGACTGGCGTTGCCCTGGCTGCAGCGCTCAAGGCAGATGAATGCCAGATTTATACGGATGTGGATGGGGTCTATACGACGGATCCACGTATCGTTCCCCAGGCCCGACGTCTGGACAGGATTACCTTTGAAGAAATGCTCGAGCTGGCCAGTTTGGGCTCGAAAGTACTGCAGATTCGCTCCGTGGAATTTGCAGGAAAATACGGTGTTAAATTACGCGTGCTGCATTCTTTTCAGGATGGTCCCGGCACGTTGATTACGTATGATGATGAGGAACATAAAATGGAAGATCCGATCATTTCCGGTATCGCTTTCAATCGCGATGAGGCCAAATTAACGGTAGCCGGTGTGCCGGACAAACCTGGGATTGCCTCACAGATACTTGGCCCCATTGGAAAGGCGAATATTGAAGTCGACATGATCATCCAGAACGTGGGTGTCGATGGCCTGACTGACTTCACATTTACGGTGCATCGCAATGACTATGACAAAGCATTGAAAGTACTGCAGGATACCGCTAAAAAACTTGGTGCACGTGAGGTTAGTGGAGACAACACGATCGTCAAAGTGTCTGTTGTTGGCGTCGGCATGCGTTCCCATGCGGGCATTGCCAGCACCATGTTTGAAGCCCTGGCGAAAGAAGCGATTAATATCCGGATGATATCTACTTCAGAAATCAAGATTTCCGTGGTAGTTGATGAAAAATATATGGAATTGGCAGTACGTGCACTGCATGATGCCTTCCATCTGGAAAAAATGCCCACGGTTTAAATGCCAAACCATCATTCTAAAGTTTCACGGGCGATGGTCGATATCCTTCCAAGCGTACCTAACGCAAGGAACGCACGACCGCGTTTGCGAAATGACGATAAGGAGAGAGACGTATGCTGATTTTAACCCGGCGAGTAGGTGAAACGCTGATGATTGGTGATGAAGTAACGGTCACGGTGTTGGGCGTCAAGGGCAACCAGGTACGCATTGGGGTCAACGCCCCTAAAGATGTATCCGTTCATCGCGAAGAAATTTACGAACGCATCAAGAACGAACAGAAAGATCCGCAACAAAGTTAATTCCTGCTACGTTTTTTACTTTACCTTCGAAAGCCGGCCCTGTATCCTTTGGGGCCCTTGAGATTGACTAGGAATCTCCGCTGTGTAGCCAGATTTATATAATCTGGTTGCCCGCAGTTATTACTTTTTGAATCCTGGAGAGATGGCCGAGCTGGTCGAAGGCGCGCCCCTGCTAAGGGCGTATATGCCAAAAGCGTATCGAGGGTTCGAATCCCTCTCTCTCCGCCAATAAAACAGTAGCTAGTTACGAGTAATTAGTAACTAGATAATCGAACCCTCGATATAAAGTTAGTGGTTCGACCGGTGAGGTAACGAACCGGAACTGCGCCACGCGGTGGTGCTGGCCCGCAGGGCGAGGCGAAGCCGAGTAATCCCTCTCTCTCCGCCAATTAATTCAAGTAACGAGTTACCAGGGACGTGTAGCGAGGCGAACCAAGCGCTTTCTCCGCCAACATATGCCTGCAGGGTTCTAGGTAAATCGGTTTTTTTCTGTTAACATTGCGCGCTTCAAATTTCTTGGTTGATGCAATTTAACAAAGCACGACGAATATGCGCCCGTAGCTCAGCTGGATAGAGTACCTGGCTACGAACCAGGCGGTCGGGAGTTCGAATCTCTCCGGGCGCACCAATTTTTCCATGTAATCAGCTCTACGCCATTCCCCTTGAAAGGATATTCTTTGCAGGGGAAGGGCTGTAGATACTCTGAAATCTCCATTCCCGCATTTAGAATTTGTCTTGTCTCGTTCAAAAAGATACATCATGCTTGATTCCACTATGTTTCGTGAAATTTCTCGCTATACTAATGAAAAATCATATTAATCTGATGTTGGACGCATGATAAGCAAACTCGTGGTTCGTCATAACGGTCGCAAGATCGATGAACTTATCATTAAACGTGATGTGATGACACTCGGCCGCAAAGCCGACAATGATCTGCGTCTGGAAGATTCCACGGTGAGTAACCGGCATGCGCGTATTCATCGTCGCAGTGATGGTCTGTATGTTGAAGATTGTGATAGCACCAACGGCACTTTTATTAATAGTAAACAGGTGCAAATGCAAAAACTTAACGATGGAGACGTCGTGGTCATCGGCAAGTACACCATCGCGCATGAAGTGATTGATGAGGAACCACCGACTGTTGAATTGGATCCAACCTTACAGATTGGTAAACAGGAATTTGCGGTGCTATTGGCGCGTTTATCCAAGACAGGTAATGATGAAAGCATTGGCCCGTTAAAATTGCATAAAAAAACCCTGAATTGGATTGCCCAGGATGAAAATGGTGTGTGGTGGGGATTCGAGAATGAGCCGATACCGGGGGTTCATGGGTGGCTGGACACATTGGATGGTACAAAAATACTTCTCAAACAGGAAAGCAAGTCCAATGCACAATGGCGCGATTCGTTACGGAAACTCTGATTCGACTATAAAAAAAGGGACCTTGCGGTCCCTATGAATGCGCCAGTGAAATAAATTAGTTTAGAGCCGCCAGGAACTGCTGGGGTCGTCGTTTTGTTTCCTGCCTAAATCCACAATGAATATTTCTGCCCGGTGACGGTCAAAAAATGGTCCGCGTATGCCTTCGCGTGTGTGGACATACCAACCTTGTGACATAACGTGAAAATATCGGTCGATATTTATACGATGTTGTTCGCCGGCGCGTGTTGAAAGGCGCTGTTGTGGGGTCTGGATGGACATGTCACTTCCCTCACTTATATTCAATGAATCCATTGTGGGCGGGAGTGTAGGGATTGAGTGACGATCTGTCTGTCAGCTCAGCCTGATCTGTCTGTCGGGATTAACTGACAGTCAGTTGGCGTGTTCTGCAGGAGATAAAAATGGTGCCCCGGAGACGAATTGAACGTCCGACCTGCCGCTTAGGAGGCGGCTGCTCTATCCACTGAGCTACCGGGGCTATGGGATTGCCAATAGCTCCGGATTTTAACATCTAAATGGCGATGTCGTTACGGCGGCGCTGATCCCGGTCTAATGCAGCGACCAGTCGTTCAATATGGTGCTGTTGTTGTGGCTGGATTTGGTTAAATTCTCCGCCAAGCAGCGAAAAGCCCTTTTCCGGATAATGCCGGATGCTGCGTAAAGTCAAATCACACGTCAGCATCTGTTTGTCTGGCAAGGCTATGCGCGCATGGCGTATGGCCTGTTCGGATGCCAGACTTGCCGCTTCACTGAAATCAACGCGCGTACAGATACCGCTGACAGAAATGTCGACAACCTGGCCTTTGATATGTTGTTTCATCGATAGCGGCAGGTTAATCGATAGGGATGTATTATTTTCAATAACCGCACGAAAGTGACGTCGCCGTTGTTTATAGAGTAATTGTTGCGGCATCATGACTCGATAGGACGAACTTATACTCTCGCGTATAAGTTCTTTAAAAGTGACTTCACATTGAATTTTGATACCAGACAAGCGTCCAAGCATGTGAAAAACCGCTCCCGCTGACAATTGACTGTGCCAGTCTGCATTTTCGGTGGCATCGATTAACAGAGTATGTTCATCCGACTGGATATCCAGAATGATGGTTGGGTAAAAACAAGCATCGCCACCATGTTGAATGCTAACGAGAGCGTGATTCGTTTGTAAGCGCCGCAAAATCCCCAAAATGTGGGAGGGCAAAGTAACAATCTGATCATGATCCTGCATGACGTGTCACCTAGATGCGCGCCAGGGAATGTTGGTCCAGATCGGTCAAGGCATTCCCACGCGCAGAGTAAAGTTCTGACTGAGTAGTTTGGTTACGCAATATCCGCAGTGTCGATAAGGCGCGGCGTTGCAAATGCGCCAGAATAATGCCATTAATTTGGTTTAGATCCTTGCACTGTTGGCCCTGGCTGGCAACCTGCTGCCATAGCCCAGCCAATTCACGGACCAGTTCACGGGGTAAATGTCGTGAAAGTTGCGCCATGCTACGCGCATCATAATCAAGCTGATATTGATCCAGCAGACTTCGACGTTTTAATTCGTCTTGTTCAATTGCGAGCGTAGCAAGTTCTTTTTGTGGAGCCAGCTCAGTAACCAGATCAAATTCATTCTTGCTGAGAGCGAGGTTTTCTTGCTGTAACAAGTCGTGCAGATGGTTTAACTGTCGGGTTAAATCACTCAGCAGCTTACGTAACTGTATGGCTAATTCATTGGTTGGCATGAGCAGTCGGCATCGGTTAGAAATCTGACTCAAAATTCATCATCTTGTCAGCTACCCGCTCGGGATTGACACGGTATTCGCCGCGTGCCATGGCATTACGTACTTTATCGACGCGTGCCTGATCAACATCGGGTTGCTGCGCGAGCTTCTGTTCTAACGATTTTAGGCGTGAAGCCATATCCGTCAGACTGACCTTGTCCTGTCCGGAAGAAGTTGCATTACTTGTTTGGGCACGGCTATTGCCTTCACTGGCCGCTTCACGACGCAGGTTTTGGACCTGTTTGTCGTTAGCCGATTGGCTACGGCCACCGTTAATCCCGTTAATATCATTTGCCATGGCTGCCATCACTCCTAGCGTAGCTTTGCACAGGGGTTAGCGGCGTGGTAGTTCAAAGCTTTAGGGTACATCGGTTATCACCTTGTTTTTCCTACATTTTTACCTGAACCAGGGCAGGATCAACAACTTCTGCCTGAATTTCACGGCCGCTGCGACTATTTTGAACACGGATAATTTGACCACGTTGACCATCCATTAAGGCAACTCCCTGCACATGGATGACCAAATCTTCGTAGTGGGCCAATATAGTTACGGTCTCGCCGCGCTGAACCAGTCGCTTGGGTTTGAGCATGTGTGGTGCCAATACCGTATCTTTATTAACCGGTTGTTTAAGAACCATGCCACTGACATCAGCCAGCTTGGTATACACGCCGCCATAACTGCTACTTAATTCCTTATCAACCAGATAGAGATCAGACGATTGAATCAGAGTGTCTTTACTTAGTGGTTCGCGTGCGGCAACCACCGTTGCATAGGCGTGGATCTGGACTGGAATAACAACTTTCCATGGGGCACTGCCGTTGCATTGCACGCCAACGAGAGTTGAACCGACTGTTGCCCCCTGATCCGGAAAATACCCCTGCAATTTTTCGCTACAGCGAGGCAATCGCAATCGTGCATCAATGTAACCGAATTTGATATTTAGCTTTTTGTATTCACTGAGCTGGGTAGTAATAAATTGCGTGGCTGCTTGCAGTAATTTCTGGGTAGATTCCACTGTTATCGGTTGCGCCGAGACAGGGATGGCAAGACAAAATGCCGCGATAAACCCGGTAATCAACCGGGGTTTTACCAATAAATCAGTGCGTTTATGTATCATTAGCATCCCAGTGCAGCGTCATGTTAACTGACAAATAACAAGCAATTGCTGTGCCAGCCAATTCAAATTAAGCCTTTTGGCATTGCCGCCGATAATTAGTCAGTCCCATTCATATAAATCAGGAGCAAACCCATGGCGGGTGTCATCGATGGCGTCAATCAGCGTACCCGACTGGTCGGAGAGAATCGCTTTGAAATGTTGCTATTCAGCTTAGGCAATAAGCAGAAATACGGCATTAATGTTTTTAAAGTCCAGGAAGTCATTCTGTGTCCGCCATTAACTTCAGTACCGAATTCGCACCGGATTGTGCGCGGGATTGCCAATATGCGCGGCAAAACCATCTCGATCCTGGATTTATCGATGGCGATTGGCCTCAAACCCATCAGCGATATCAAGAACCGCTATGTCATCATCACCGAATATAATCGTACCGTGCAGGGTTTTCTGGTGAATAGTGTTGATCGAATCGTCAATCTAACCTGGAAAGAAATTCTTCCGCCTCCAAAAGGGGTTGGTGCCGAAAATTACATGACATCAGTAACCAAGATAGACGACAAATTGGTTGAAATTATCGATGTGGAAAAAGTACTTGCCGAAGTATGCTGTCCTTCCATTATCGTTAATGATGAATCATCAGTGACGCCGGTTGGCGCAAAGAAAATCAAAATATTGGTAGCGGATGATTCACTGGTAGCGCGCAAACAGGTTAAGGCGACATTGGATAAAATTGGCGTAGAGACCGAACTGGCGAAAAATGGTCGCGAAGCACTTGATATGTTGTTGGCTACCAATGTGAATATCAGTGACGGGGTAGCGCCGTTTGATGTGGTTATCTCGGATATCGAAATGCCTGAAATGGATGGCTATACGCTTACAACGGAAATACGCAGTCACGAAAAACTCAAATCACTACCGGTAATGTTGCATACTTCATTGAGTGGCACATTCAACAGCGGCATGGTAAAAAAAGTAGGTGCAGACAGATTTGCCGCCAAATTCAATGCCGATGACCTTGCAAAGCTTGTAAAAGAGTTATTGCAGGAGAAAGGCCTCGTCTGAGACTATGTCGAGCGACCATGTTTGATGGTACGCTGGGTATATGAAGGATTTTTGGCGCCATCACAGGGAAGCATGTGCTTGTGACTGAACAGTTACTCTCCAAATCGCATTACGATGATTTCCGCCAGTTTTTGGAGGAAGCGTGCGGTATTGTGTTGGGTGAAAACAAACATTATCTCGTTACCAGTCGGCTAAATCGGCTGACGCAGGAATTCTCATTTCAAAATCTTAGCGATATGCTCAATGCACTCAAGGCAAATAAAGATAATAAATTACGCGAACGAGTGATTGATGCCATGACCACCAACGAAACCAGCTGGTTTCGTGATGGTTATCCCTACGAAATTCTTACCGATGATTTGCTGCCAGAGATTTTACGGCAAAAACCTTCGCGAGTCCGCATATGGTCTGCAGCTGCATCAACTGGCCAGGAACCTTATTCAATTGCCATGATAGTAAATGAGTTTCAAACATCGCGTCCGGGCGCGTTAACTTTGCCGGTGGAAATTGTAGGTACGGATATTTCCAGCTCGGTATTAACTGCTGCACGTAAAGGTATGTATGATGAATTGAGTATGGCGCGCGGGTTATCTGCGGATCGCCGCAAACGTTTTTTTAGCCAGGCGGGTACTAATCAGTGGCAGATTAACGAGAAAGTACGCAGTATCGTGCGGTTTAACGAGCTGAATTTATTGCAGAATTATTCACTATTGGGAAAATTTGATCTGATTTTTTGTCGCAATGTGTTGATATATTTTTCTGCCGAGAGCAAAGCTTCAATCCTGGAGCGTATGGCGCAGATACTTAACCCCGGTGGATTTCTAATCCTGGGTGGCTCAGAAACACCCAGCGGCTACTCACATTCCTTTGACATGGTCCGTTTTACCAAGGGCGTTGGCTATCGCGTCAAACCTCGGAAATAACAGCCGACAACGCCTTGCCGCTGGCTACGTTGTGGTAAATATCCCGGCCAACCTTTGCCTCCTGCCAGTCTTGCTATAGTTTGTTATTCCATAACTTGTTGTTAAATATATAAAAAATCGTCTGGCACAGATGTTGCTCTAGTCAAGCAACAATGTGACGTATAGGTGTACCAGACAGATGATTTCAGCCTTAAACAATTACCTCGGCATCCACGAAGCTGCTTTGTATACGCAGTCACGGCGTGCGGAAGTGCTGGCCTCCAACCTGGCGAATGTGGACACCCCGGGATACAAGTCGCGTGATATCGATTTTCGCCAGGCAATGTCGGTTGCCGCCGGTGATGAAACCGGGGAAACCTTACGTATGACCAATTCCTCACACATCGAACCTTTTAGCGAGTCAGATGGCTATGAGCTGTTGTATCGCCAACCTTATCAGGCATCGCTGGATGGCAACACAGTAGAACACCAGGTTGAAATGGCAGCGTATAGCGATAACGCGATGCGTTATCTCGCCAGTTTGCGGTTTATTAACAATCAGCTGAGTTTGTTGCACAGCGCAATTAAAGGGCAATAATTATGTCTCTCTTCAGTGTATTTGATATTTCTGGATCGGCATTGCAAGCACAAAGCGTGCGGATGAATACCACCTCCAGCAATCTTGCCAACGTGAACAGTGTTAGCAGCAGTATCAGCAAGACTTACCGCGCACGCCATCCTGTGTTTCAACAACTCAAGGATAGCTTCGGTGAAGATGATACGAATGTTGGTGTGCAAGTTGCCGGGATTGTCGAAAGCAAGGCACCCTTACGCAAGGAATATAATCCGGATCATCCAATGGCGGATGCGCAAGGGTATATTTTTATGCCGAATGTAAACGTAGCTGAAGAAATGGCTAACATGATTTCCGCATCACGCTCCTATCAAACCAATGTTGAAGTTATGAACAGTGCCAAGCAAATGTTAATGCGTACACTGACTTTAGGCCAGTAAGAATAGTGACAGAATCACGAGGATATGAGAATGGACAGTATTAATAAAGTTGGCGATAAATCAGCAGCAAGCTTCGAAGCATTGGGGCTGGCCAAACATGAACCGCTTAAACCGAAACAGCTCAAGCAAGAAGACTTCATGACATTGATGATGGCGCAAATGAAACATCAGGATCCGCTCAAGCCAATGGAGAATACCGAATTCGTCAGTCAAATGGCGCAGTTCAGTTCACTGGAAGGAATTAAGGATATGAAGGATTCTTTCTCCACCTTGGCCACGACATTGCAGTCTGCACAGGCATTGCAGGCGTCGTCGATGGTGGGTCGTTCGGTGCTCATTCCGGGTAGTGCAATGGAGTTGCCACCAGCTGGAGAAATGCACGGTGGTGTGGATGTGCCCGCTGAAACCGAGCAAGTGAATGTGAAAATTCTTGATGGGAATGGCCAGATAATCAAGAACATTGAACTGGGCAAGCACGCAGAGGGATTGGCGACGTTCTCCTGGGATGGTGTTATCAGCAAGGCGGATAGCAAAGTCCCTGGTAGTGTGGATCAGAAAGCGCGGCCGGGTAAATACACCGTGCAGGCGGAAATGCTCGTGGATGGAAAGACTCAGGCTGTGAGCACTTTGGTTACCGACAAGGTAAACAGTGTCTCGTTGGGCAAAGGTAATCAGGGCGTAACGTTGAACCTCTCTAACAGTGGTTCAAAGTTGCTGGCTGATGTTCGTGAAATTTTATAATTGAGTAATCAGGAGATAATTTATGCCGTTTCGTACAGCACTAAGTGGTATTAATGCCGCCGGTGAAGAGTTGCGCGTTATTGCCAATAACGTTGCCAATGCCAGCACCACTGGGTTTAAAGAATCGCGGGCCGAATTCGCGGATGTTTATGCCGCCAGCGACGGTGCGGCGAGTAACGCGATTGGTGCCGGCGTGCGTTTGGCTGGAGTGTCACAACAATTTGGCCAGGGCAATATCGGTTTTACCAATAACAAAATGGATCTGGCGATCAATGGTCGCGGCTTCTTTGTGCTGGATGATAATGGTACACGCGGTTACACCCGTGCGGGCAACTTCCAGGTTGATCGAGAAGGTTTCATTGTCAACAACAGCGCATCCAAACTGGTGGTCAATGGTGCAGATGAGAAGGGCGGCATCACCGGTGCGGTTGGTCCATTAAAACTGGATCGATCCAATATCAAACCGCAAGCCACTTCGATTGTGGAAGTAGGCTTGAATCTGGACAGTGCACAGCAACGTCCAGCCACTGTGCCGTTTAATCCGGAAATTCCTTCTTCGTTTAATCATTCCACATCATTGACGGTATACGATTCATTGGGTGGTTCGCATTTGGCAACCATGTATTACGCCAAAGGTGCAGAACCCAATAGCTGGGAAATGTTTACCTTGCTTGATGGCAAGGACATCAAGGGCGCGGAAAAGCCACCATTTCAACCCGATGTTCTCACTTTTAATGGCGCGGGCCATTTGGCATCGATTAATGGCAAGGCTGTGCCGCCTGGGATGGTTGAATACCCGGCCATTAACACTGGTTCAGGTGCAGATCCGATAATGTTAAAAATGAACATGCTGTCGAATTCGCCTATCACGCAATTCGGTGCACGTTTTAATGTGAATGCTTTAACGCAGAATGGCTTTACCTCGGGTCGCTTAAGTGGTCTGGACATCGATGATACCGGAATTGTGCGCGCGCGCTACAGCAATGGCCAAACCAAAACGTTGGGTCAGGTAGCGCTGGCGGATTTTTCCAACCCACAGGGATTGCGCCCATTGGGTAACAATGCCTGGGCCGAGAGTGCCGCATCAGGTGTGCCGTTATTGGGTACGCCCGGTTCAGGCAGTTTGGGTGTCATGCAATCCGGTGCGTTGGAAGGATCCAATGTCGATCTAACTTCACAGTTAGTGAATATGATCACCGCGCAACGCAATTACCAGGCGAATGCGCAAGTGATACATACCGCTGATACTGTGACACAAACCATTATCAATATTCGTTAATTAACTGACAGGTAGATAATCCATATGGATCGTTCCCTCTATGTTGCAATGACCGGCGCCCAGCAAACCATGCTGGCGCAAGCGGCCAATAACAACAACATTGCCAATGTGAATACCGCGGGATTTCGTGCTGATTTAGCTCAATTTCGCAGTATGCCATTGTTCGGCCCCGGTTTGCCAAGCCGGGTCTATGCAATGACGGAACGGTCCGGAACGGATTTTTCCCAAGGACCAATCAATGCCACAGGAAATCCGCTGGATGTGGCTATCAATGGCAATGGCTGGCTAGCGGTACAAGCGAGTAATGGCAAGGAAGCCTATTCGCGTGCGGGCAATTTGCGTATTGATGAAGGTGGCAGACTGGTGACACCCAATGGTCGCAGTGTGTTAGGCGAGGGTGGCCCGATTGCCGTGCCACCGGCAAGCAAAATCGAGATTGCCGAAGATGGTACCGTCAGTATTTTACCAATGGGTGATGCAGCCAAGGAAATGACGGTTGTCGATCGCATCAAACTCGTCAGACCGGATAACAAGGATCTGCAAAAAGGTGTGGATGGCCTGATGTATACCCGTAGCGGCAACAAAGCGGATGCTGATGCCAGTGTCAAGCTGGTGTCGGGTATGCTCGAAGGCAGTAACGTCAACATGGCGCAGGCCATGGTGAATATGATCGATTTGTCACGTCAATATGAGATGCAGATTAAAGTAATGCGGGAAGCTGAGCAGAATGCTGATGCTACCCGTCAAATTCTGCAATTGGCATAAAACCTGCTTTTATTTGTTAACGCTTAAACGGAGTACATGTAATGAATCCATTATGGATTAGCAAGACCGGGCTTGAAGCACAACAGAATCGTCTGGCGGTGGTCAGTAACAATTTGGCTAACGTAAATACGACTGGTTTCAAGCGCGATCGCGCCATGTTTGAAGACTTGATCTATCAAAATATTCGTCAACCCGGCGGCGCAACCAGTCAGGATACCCGCTTGCCTTCCGGTTTTATGCTGGGTACGGGTGTGCGTACGGTGGCGACACAAAAGAATCACACCCAAGGCAATATATTGCAGACCAATAATAAACTCGATGTGGCGATTCAAGGTCGCGGATTTTTACAAATTCTTCGTCCCAGTGGTGAAATCGGTTATACCCGCAGCGGCGCTTTGCAGATTAACGCCAGTGGGCAAGTCGTGACTGCATCGGGTTATCAATTGCAACCACAAATCACTATCCCTGGAAATGCCAGCGCGGTAACCATCGGTAATGATGGAACTGTATCAGCCACGATTCAGGGAAATCCGGCACCACAGCAACTGGGTACTATTCAGCTCGCTGATTTTGTCAATCCAAGCGGATTACAACCTGTCGGTGAAAACCTGTTTGTCGAAACCGCCGCAAGTGGTGCGCCACAAGTGGCTAACCCAGGCACCGGAAGCATGGGATCATTAAATCAGGGCGCCTTGGAAAGTTCCAATGTGAATATCGTCGAAGAGCTGGTCAATATGATTGAGGCGCAGCGCGCCTATGAAATGAATTCAAAAGCGATTGCGGCTGTGGATCAAATGCTGCAATACACCAATAACCAGCTGTAATTGGCGTGAATGGATAAAATAACTATGCGAACGATTAAAAACAATTGCGTTGCAAAATTACTCATCTTGTCAATTTGCGCACTGACATTACCGGCATGTGTGAAGAAAGGGGCGGTAAAAGAAAATTTCGCTCCGGCAAAACCTGCGCCAGCCAAACTCGGCCCAAAATTTACCGGTGCGATCTATCAGGAAGGCATGGTGATTGGCTTGTATGAAGACACTACTGCGCATCATGTGGGTGATATTCTGACTATTCGTTTGGCAGAGAAAGCAACAGCATCCGCACATTCCAGTACCAAGGCCGAAAAGGCCCAAAATGTGGCGATGCCGCCTCCTAAAATCGCCGGTGATAAGGTGACCAAAGATGACAAGGAAATCCTCAATAATGAGGTAAATGCCGGGCGTGATTTTAAAGGCAGTGGTGAATCGGATCAAACCCACAGCTTTGAAGGCATCATTACTGTAACGGTTGCCGAAGTTCTGCCAAACAGATATCTGGTCGTGCGTGGAGAGAAATTGATTGTACTAAATCAATCCGATGAGTTTATCCGGTTCTCCGGGATCGTGCGTCCGCAGGATATCGATCAGGCAAATTCCGTTGAATCGGCCAAAGTGGCGAATGTGCGAATTAGTTATGCAGGCGAAGGGGTACTGTCGTCAGCTAATTCAATGGGACCGCTGGCACGTTTCTTCCAGAGTCCGGCTTATCCCTATTGAGATTAATAGCGAATTTATCAAAGGACACTATCATGTTACGTTTTGCTGATTACCGCGCGCTACTCGTTTTTGGTTTAATTCTACTGATTGGGCTGGAAAGTGGTTTTGTGCGGGCAGAACGCATCAAGGATATCGCCAAGGTGCAAGGTGTACGAACCAATCAACTGGTTGGTTATGGATTGGTGGTGGGTTTGGATGGCACCGGTGATGGTAATGCACCGCAGATGGTGCAAAGTCTGCGCAGCATGTTATCGCGGCTTGGTGTAAATATTCCGGCCAATGTTAATTTGCAATCCAAGAATGTCGCTGCAGTGGCCATTCATGCTGAGTTACCCGCCTTCGCACGTCCGGGACAGACATTGGATGTGACGGTATCGTCTATCGGCAGTGCCAAAAGTTTACGCGGTGGCAGTTTGTTGATCGCACCATTGCGTGGTGTGGATGGTAACTTATATGGTCTTGCGCAAGGCAATGTCATCGTCAGTGGTTTTGGCGCCGAAGGCAGTGATGGCTCCAAGATTACAGTTAATGTCCCCAGTGTCGGTCGCATACCAAACGGCGCAACCGTCGAAAAGGCGGTGGAAACCCCTTTTGGTGAAGCGAAGGAATTGGTGTTGAATTTACGCCATCCGGATTTTACGACTTCCAATAATGTTGCGCAGATGATTAATCAAACTCTGGGCAATGGCACAGCCTATTCGATCGATGCCGGTTCAATCAACGTGCAGGCACCGCAAGATCTCGCTCAACGCGTCGCGTTTATTTCCGAATTGGAAAATCTCGACATTGAACCTGCGGCACCACCGGCACGGGTCATTGTCAATTCACGTACCGGTACGGTCGTCATAGGGCAACACGTGCGCGTTTTACCCGCAGCGGTATCGCATGGCAGCCTGACCGTCACGATTACCGAGAATGCCACGGTGAGTCAGCCTAATGTGAAAGGTGGCCAGACCGTGACCGTGCCGCGCTCCGATATCGTCATTAACACCGGCAGTAAACGCATGTTCAAACTTGATATGGGTATGTCACTCGATGATGTGGTTCGCGCAATTAACCAGGTCGGGGTGGCACCGGGTGATTTGATCGCCATTCTCGAGGCATTGAAGGAAGCCGGTGCCTTACGTGCAGAACTCATCGTCATTTAGTCACCGGATCTGGCAGACATCTTGCAATAACTGTCAGTAGTGCAACTCACACAGGTGTTCCATGCAAAACAGCGTCAGCGCTCCGGTCTATACCGACTTTTCGGGTCTGACGCAGTTACGTGCCCAGGCGCGCAAGGACCCCGAGAGCAGTCTGAAGGAAGTTGCCCGCCAGTTTGAGAGTATTTACGTAAAAATGATGCTCAAAAGCATGCGTGAGGCGAGCCTGGGTGACCCATTATTCGATAGCACCAGCAGCGAAGCCTATCGCGATATGTTCGATGATCAAATGGCCCTGCAATTAACCCAGGGTAAAGGCCTGGGTCTGGCGGAGATGATGGTGCAGCAATTGCGACGGCAACACGCCGGACTCGCAGCCACGGACAAGCGGCAAACTATTGCCGCTTCTGAGGCAACAATGGCGCAACCGCTGAGCTCACCCGAAGGATTTTCGCAGGCACTCATGCCGCATGCCAAGGCTGCTGCTGCAGAACTGGGCACAACACCGGAAGTATTATTAGCGCAAGCTGCATTGGAAACAGGTTGGGGTAAACACATGACACAATTACCCGATGGCCGCAGCAGTCACAACCTGTTTAACATCAAGGCTGATCCAGCTTGGCAGGGTAAAACAGTGCAGATGAATACCATGGAATACCAGCATGGCAAACCGATTATGCAAAGTGCGCGGTTCCGGGCTTACGATAGTTATGGCGAATCTTTTGCGGATTATGCCAGGTTTATTAAATCCAACCCGCGTTACAGCAACGCACTGACACAGGCAGAGAATGCAGAACATTATGTTCAACAAGTGCATAAGGCTGGATACGCTACCGATCCGGCATATAGCGACAAATGGTTGCAGATAATCCATGACCGTTTTCCGCAAGCAACAGCAGATGTATCATGATTTCAACAGGAATTAACTGATGTCAGGCGGCGATCTATTAGGTGTAAGTACGTCCGGCATCGTTGCATCACAACGAGCCTTGAGTACGGCCGGACATAATATTGCCAATGCCACCACGCCAGGGTATTCGCGTCAGCGTGTGGATATGGCCGCACGCCCGCCACAAATGTTTGGTAATGGCGCATTGGGCACCGGTGTTGTGGTTAATAACGTTGAACGAATCTATAACGAATTTCTGACATCCGAAGTGCGCGATACAACATCGTTGAGCAAGTACCTGGACAAGACCCATGAATATACCAGTCAGGTTGATAATATGCTGGCCGATCCACAAGCCGGCCTGGCGCCGGCGATGTCGAGTTTCTTTGACGCGGCCAATGGTGTTGCTAATGAACCCAGTTCTACGGCAGCACGTGAAGTAATGTTGGGCGCATCACGAAATCTGGCAGATCGTTTTACCTATTTGAATAATCGGTTTGAGAGTTTGCGCGAAGGGGCCAATAAAGATATCCGCTCGATGATTGGTGAAGTGAATCAGATTGCTGGCAGCATCGCCGATATCAATAAGGCGATTGTGCGTTCGCAGGAAATATCACAGCGCCAGCCAAATGACTTGCTCGATCAGCGTGATCGCCTGGTGCAGGATTTGTCTGAAAAAATCAATGTCAAGGTGAATCTTCAGGATGATGGTCGCATGAATGT
The DNA here is from genome assembly GCA_024641475.1 of Gammaproteobacteria bacterium. Lineage (GTDB taxonomy): Bacteria > Pseudomonadota > Gammaproteobacteria > UBA6429 > Thiohalophilaceae > JACQBC01. The sequence continues at coordinate 5,254 of JAHECZ010000031.1, read as the reverse complement.
GTTCGTCGGGAATGGTCAAACACTGGTTGTCGGCGACGTGGCCTCCAAGCTGGATGTGGCTCCGAATGAACATGATGCGTCACGACTGGAAGTTTTATTTGTCGGCCAGGGCAGCAATATTGTTATCACACAATTCCTGTCAGGCGGACAGCTTGGCGGTCTGGCAAAATTCCGCAACGAAGTGCTCGATCCGGCCCAGAATGAACTGGGACGCATCGCAATGGGAATTTCCAAGAGCTTTAATGAACAACATCATTTGGGAATTGATTTGAATAATGATCTCGGCGGTGATTTCTTTGTGCCGCTGGACAAGACTTCGCCCGAAGTGATGCCAAGCGTCAGCAACAAAGGCAATATGGAATTGAGTGCGGAAATCACCGATGCCAGCAAGTTGACCACGAGTAACTATTCCCTGATTTACCAGGGCGGCCAATATGAGATGCTACGTCTTGACGATAGCAAGATCGTGGCACGTTTCAAGGATTTCCCCCAAACGATTGAAACCGATGGAATCAAACTGAATTTACAGCGTGGCAATTCGGTACAGGAAGGCGATCGTTTTATGATTCAGCCAACCCGACGCGCGGCAGATTTATTTTCGGTACAGATATCAGCGGTGGACAAGATCGCGGCTGCGTCACCCGTTCGCGCAGAAGCCGATATTGATAATCTTGGTACAGGCAGAATTCAGGTTACGCAAATTACCGATACGACCAAGCCGATATTCAATACGGTTGATGGCGATTTGCGCCCGCCGTATGTGGTGCGCTTTGTCGATGATCAACATTTTGAAATCCTGGATAATAGTGGCAAGCCCATCAAGGTAAAGCTGGCCGCGGTGGCGGATGATCCGAATATTCCGTTACATGGCAAGAAGGGTGAGAAAGGAATTGAAAAGAAAGAGGATCAATCAGAACATAACAAATATACCGAACATCATGAACGCAATGATAATAACACTTCTGCCGGGGAAATGAATGTTATTGAAGGGCCCATCGCCTACGATCCGCGTAAAGGCATTGAAGTATTTCCGACTCCTGGCGGCATGGATCATGGTTTTCATATCAAGCTGGAAGGTACCCCGAAGAGTGGAGATTTGTTCAGGGTTGAATTTAATAACGATGCCAGTAGCGATAATAAAAATATTTTAGCGTTGGCCGAATTGCAAACCAAGCCGGTATTGATGGGTGGTAAATCTGATTACGCCCAGACTTATGGTCAGCTGGTGTCACGTATTGGCAGTAAATCACATGAGCTGGATGTGAATCGTCAGGCGCAAAAACTTTTACTAGATCGGGCAGTTGAAGAAAAGGAATCTGCTTCGGGTGTCAATCTGGATGAAGAAGCAGCCGATATGGTGCGCTATCAAAACCAATATCAGGCGAATGCCCAGGTCATTGCTACGGCCAATAAAGTGATGCAAATCCTGATGGAAACATTCCAACGGTAACTGTATGCGTGTTTCGACTAATCAATTTCAGCAAGTTGCAATTAATTCCATGTCGGACCAGCAGGCCAAGCTGAGCAAGGTACAACAGCAGGTGGCAACCGGTCAGCGCATTGTCAAACCATCCGATGATCCGGTGGCGGCTTCCAAGATTGTCAAGATGACCGATGTCATCAGTAATGTCGAACAATTCCAGCACAATATTTCCACCGCGCGCGCCAAATTAAGTCTTGAAGAAGGCGTGTTGGCCAATGTGGTCAATGTGTTTCACCGCTTGCGTGAACTTACTATCCAGGCGAATAGCGACAGTCAGACTTCGGAGACACGGGGCTTTATCGCGGAAGAAATGTCGCAATTACTTGATGAAGTGGTCGGCCTGGCTAATAGCACCGATAGTAATGGTGAGTATGTCTTTTCCGGTAATAAAGGGCGTAGTAAACCTTTTACAGAAAAAAGCGAAGGTGGATTTGATTATCATGGCGATGATGGACAGCGTTTTATCTCGATCGGTCCGCGTCGTCAAATCGCCGTGAACGATTCGGGTAGTGATGTGTTTCGTGAAATTCGCGATGGCAATGGCAAATTCAATGTTTTCGAAAGTCCGGATAACAAAGGTGATGGCATCATCGATCCAGGTACTGCCACGGCGCAATATAATGGCAGTACCTACGCGATTATATTTGATAAGCGTGTCTCGATTGACCCGAATGAGCCGATTACCTATAGCGTGGTGGATGACAAAGGCAACACCATCGTGCCACCCGGTCAGCAATATTCCGAAGACAGCACCATTGAATTTAATGGCGTGGAAACCTTCATCCGTGGCAAACCCGCCGCAGGGGATTATTTTGTGGTGCGTCCCAGCTTTCATCAGGACGTCTTTACCACGATACAGCAATATATCGTGGAACTCCGCCATGGTCAGGGTACGGATGCCGCGCACGCGATGCTACATAATCACACCAACCAGTTTTTAAATGGACTGGATCAAGCGCTGGGTCGAACCCTGGAAGTCCGCGCCAATATCGGCGCACGTCTGAATGCAATGGACAGTCAGGAAAACATCAACGATGCACTGCGTCTCCAAATGAAAGAAATTCTTTCCGACGTGCAGGACCTTGACTACGGCGAAGCCGTCAGCCGCCTGAACCTCAAACTCTCGGGCCTCGAAGCCTCACAGAAGGCGTTCACCCGGGTGCAGGGGATTAGTCTGTTTAACTATCTCTAGGGTATCTTACCCATATATATAGAATGGCCGGATGTGGTAAATTAATCACCATATTGATAAACGCGTGCCAAATTTTCACGTATTATTCATTTAGGTACAGTAAATTACCCATATCCTATAATCATCTGGTCGTTGTCTTGCCAGTAAACTTGCATCCCGTTACAGTAACGTATGTTTAAATATTCGCCATTGCCATTGTTATTCCTTAGTCTGCTTTACCTCGGCCTGCCGGGGTGTGGCGGTGGGGCCTCGTCGTCGAATGAAACCGCCTCCGGGGTTGTAAACAGCAAACCACAAACGACGGGATCGGCAGGAACAGCCAAATCGCACATGGGTAATTACATGGTGATCGATAATTCGAGTATGCCGAGTCAATTACAGCAATTGAGCAGCAGCAGTGTGACCGGCGTGGTTAAACATTACAGCTGGAATGAACTTGAACCCGCGATGGGCAGTTATGATTTTTCGCAAATCCGTGCAGATGTGGCTGAAGCGGCTTTGCAAAAGAAATATCTTCTCGTACAAATTGATTTGGATTCGCGTGACGGTGCCAGGGCGTTGCCAATCTATCTGACACAAAATCAAATGGTAGTACCGATGCAAAACGGTGCTGCCACATTAAAGATTTGGGATGCCTATGTGGTGGATCGTTTAAAGAGCCTGTATGCCGAGTTGGCTGCACACATGGATAACGAAGCGTATTTTGAAGGATTGATTATCCAGCCGCCGGGTGTTCAACTAAGCGAACAACTCAAGGCTAAATATGCTTACAGTGTTGATACCCATCGCGATGCCATGATTGAATTATTAAAATCAACCAAAGCTGCTTTCACTACCGCTAATGTATTCTGGTCGTTTGCAAAAATGACCGAGAGTTTTAAGCTCGATAACGACATTGCCGCAGCTGTCGCTTCTTCCCGGATTACTATGGGTGGTGCGGATTTACGTGCCGATAATCCCAATTGGCAAACTGTTTATCAACCCATTTACAGTGCAATGAAAGGCCACGCAATATTATTTGCGCTGATCGGTAGCGATGCCACCAGCTCGATCAAGAGTGCGAGCAAGTCAGCTACATTAATGGTGTTGTTGCAAACCGCACGTGAGCGTGAGGTAAAGTATCTTTTGTGGGAACAGCAAGGCAGTTCTGCCAGCGATGCCAAGCCATGGGCCAATATAATCCCGGTGCTTGAAGCCACGCCAAAATAAGCATTTTTTCCATTCGCTAACATTTTTCTCGCGTCACCCATTAAGCGTGAGCCTGATCACGCTGAATTTTGCCGTCACAGAGTTGGTTTACAGCCCTGTGTTCGATCAAATAGTAAATATAATCTATAAATATCAATAAGTTACGATATTTTACAAATTTCCTCCCGCTGGCGGCTATTTTTTGCCGTGCTATCAAGTGACCTTATCCCCGGACGCTACTTTTTTCGGAAGCGGTAAATACACCCATGTCGGGCCGTATATCCGCTATGTGTAATTACACCTTCGCGTGGACGACGACGCTACGCAAGGTTAACGAAATAGGAGTCGCGTCATGCCTCAAGTCATTAATACTAATATGATGTCGCTCAATTCGCAGCGGAACCTCAATACTTCGCAAGAAGCATTGCGGACCTCTCTGCAACGTTTGTCTTCGGGTCTGCGCATCAATAGCGCCAAAGACGACGCCGCAGGTTTAGCGATTTCTGAGCGTTTCACTTCTCAAATCCGCGGTCTGAATCAGGCCGTACGTAACTCAAACGACGGTATCTCTCTGGCGCAAACCGCTGAAGGTGCGTTAGCTGAGTCCGGCAACATTCTGCAACGTGTACGTGAATTGGCCGTGCAATCTGCCAATGCCACCAACTCGGCATCGGATCGCCAGGCGCTGCAATCTGAAGTGGGTCAGCTGGTACAGGAATTGGATCGTATCTCTACCAATACCGAATTCAACGGCCAGAAACTGTTGGATGGTACTTTTGGTACGGCGGCGTTCCAGGTCGGTGCCAATGCCAACCAGACGATTCAAACCACCACCAACAACTTCCGTACCGATCAATTCGGTAACCACAGCGTGATGGGCATGATGGACTCTGCCTCAACCGAGAACCGTTATGCTAATGGTGATACATTGCAAATCGCCGGTAGTCTGGGTAATCGTACGGTGGCGGTTGATCCTGATTCCAATTCCAAACAGGTTGCTGCAAAGGTTAATGCACTGAGTAATGAGACCGGCGTGCGCGCTTCCGCGTTGACGCAAATGGAAGTGAATTTCAGCGCAGCGGGTGCTTATACGATTGAAGTTCAATCGGATAATAAGCAAGCCCAGGCGATCTCTTTCACATTATCTGGAACGGAAGGGAATGAAGGGTTGTCTGCGGCTGTGACGGCGTTCAATGATGTCGCATCCAAAACCGGTGTTACCGCACGTTTAGCGGATGACGGCAAAGGTGTAACTCTGGTAAATAACACTGGTAACAATATCAAGTTGTCTGATACGGTTAATCCGAATTCCGGTGATGTCAATGTCGGTGGCGTGATTCTCGGTGCCAACGGTAGTGCAGAAACCGCTGTGATCAGCGGTATGATTACCT
>JAHECZ010000088.1 GCA_024641475.1 Gammaproteobacteria bacterium | reverse complement strand
AAGATTTTGCAACGCGCCGATGCCGCTTTATATAAAGCCAAAAACAGCGGCCGCAACTGCATTAAATGCCAGAATTAATTCTGTTACTCACGCTTGAATAATAATTAAAACGCGTTTGGCTTTACTGCTCTAACAGCCCTTCAGACCGCATTGCCGCCTGCACAAAGGGCAACTTAGCAATGCGTTCTCGGTAAGCAAGAATTTCAGGCCATTGACCCAGATCGATTTTACAATGTTCGCTCCAGCGCAATACGGTAAATAAGTAGGCATCCGCTGCAGTAAAATTACTTCCTTGCAAGAACGCCTTGCCTTGCAGTTGTGTTGCCACTAACTCAAGGCGTTCGCTCAGCCTGTCGCGCGCAATGATTTTACCTTGTTCAGGCATATCAGGATTGAAGAGGGGACTGAAACCTTTGTGTAATTCTGTCGCAATAAAATTCAGCCACATCTGCGCACGATAACGTTCACGCGTTCCACATGCCGGTATTAAGAGCTTGTTTGGCGCTTGATCCGCTATGTACTGCAGGATCACCGCACATTCAGTGAATAACTCACCATCATCCAACCACAGCGCCGGCACATATCCTTTGGGATTAACCGTCGCATAGTCGCCGCCATTTTCCAGTTTTCCGGTACGGATATTGGTGCGTACCAATTCAAATGGCAAGCCTGCACAGCAGAGTAAAATATGGGGTGCAAGTGAACTTGCACCCCGTGAATAAAATAGCTTCATACGCTTAATGTTACTGTGATGTTTAGTTTATAGCGAATTAAAGTGTGATAGGTTTATTTTGCTACCGAGAATCTCAATCCTGAAATATTTGGGCTGCGTTTGAGGCTTAGTGCACCCTCGCCTAATAAGATATGCACAACGCTGACCAAGATCAGGAATGCCGGATATTCCCAACCCCCATTAGGACTGCTAAATACCCAACCGTTTCCCAAGTGGACCCACATCGCACCTGCCATCACGGGGATGAGCAATAAGCTTGCAAGGCGGCTATACAATCCGGTCAGAATCATCAGACCACCGCCAAACTCCAAAATGAATACCGGCCAAGCCATAAAACCAGGCATTCCCACTGAACCCAGGAATCCTGCAAATCCTGGGATCGTAAACACGACATATTTTAATAGTGCATGTGACATCCACATCGTTCCTAAACCAAGACGCAGTATGAGTGCCGCGTAGGGTGCATATTTCTGATCAATCATGACAAATCTCCTTGTGTATCAATTAGAGGTTTGCCATTATTGATGGGCAAGAATGCAATGAATATAGGCGGTAATGCAAAAAGAATCTGCAAAAATGCCAATGAATATTGCCTGGGACGATCTCCGCGTTATCCTGGCGCTGATCCGTGGTCAAACACTGGCCGGTGCCGCGAAGCGTCTGGATGTGGATACTTCCACGGTGTTTCGCAGTGTCCGGGCCATCGAAAAACGGCTGGCCGTGACATTGTTTGATCGTTCACGCAAAGGGTTTAATCCTACCGCGCTGGGAGAACGTCTTGGCCAATCCGCTGAACGTGTTGAACGTGAGATGCGCGATCTTGAAACCGATCTTACCGGCAAAGCCGCACAGCCCAGTGGTAATTTGCGTGTCAGCACGACCGACTCCGTTCTGCATCATTATCTGATTCCGTCGTTGACAGTCTTCGCCGAACGTTATCCCCTGATCCACCTTGAATTAATCGCCTCTAACGAACTGGTCAATTTGAATCGTCGTGATGCCGATGTAGTTATTCGTGCCACGCCTGCGCCACCGACCCATCTGGTGGGACGATCCCTGGGCAAGCTGCTTTATGCCGTGTATGCCGCGACAGATTACTGGCAACAAAAAAGCACATCTGACTTAAATGATCATGTCTGGCTGGCACTGGATGATTCATTTGGTGATCATCCTACTCATCGCTGGCGTCGCAAGAATTATCCTGCTGTACAACCGCTTTATCGATTCAATAGCATGTTTGCATTAAATCAAGCCATCCGCGCCGGAGTGGGTATCGGTTTGTTGCCAGGCTTGCATGGTCATGACGCTACGCATTTACAAGCGATCTCACCACTCATTGACGATATCCCAAATGAGTTATGGTTGCTCACTCATCCAGATTTACGCAATGTTGTCAGGGTCCGCGCTTTTATGGAATTTTGTGCTGAAATTATTCCGCCGATACTTTCAAGTAACAGCAATGAGACGGCATAGCTACCGTCTCATTGCCTACCTGATATTACTTGTATTTTACTGTTTATGGATGGTAATTGGAGTGCCATCAAACCGGTTGAAACTAAATCCGGTAAAATCTTCATTAAAAGTATTCACCAATTCCTGCAACATACTGATTGCCATTTCCTCGCCCAACTTGATACCAAGATCGCCATCACTGCGGTAATGCAGTCCGGCAAAATCGCGGCCGAGCGAAATATTCGATGCAAGCTTGTTGAGTTCACTTTCAACCGTCAGCACGGGTCCACCTTGTGGATCGTAAGTTAACAGCGTAGTTCCGTCGGCGCTGGGTATTACCGCATTCGGTACAGGATACGAACCTTTGTAAAAAGCCTTCAGCATGGTGACCGATGCGCCCGCCATGGTGGCATGTCCGGCCGGATAGGAAGGATGCAACGGACTACCGGCTGGTGTCGCCAACGGCAACAAATACGTCCCGCTGTTTTTGGTAAATGCCAGCGGTAATGCCGAGGAATTCAGTAATTCCGCATTCAACGGATAGGTAATGGCAGGATCGGTCAAATGTTTGTGAACACGCGCAAACAGTACTTCCGGACGCGCACGACGGTGCACCAACCATTTCTGATACCAGGCAACATCTTGCGATGCCATCGCCACGCGCCCAAGCATGTCCAGCACATGATTTACCGAGAATAATGGCCCATTGGCTTGTGTAGCGGAAGATCGATAGGGATTGGTATCGCTCACTGCCGCTGCGCCATATCCATTCAGAATCAGCGCGGCGTTCATGTACGCCTCATCGATAAAGTCCTTCAATACATATTGCGCCATATCGCGACCATTACGAATATAGCGTTTGGTTGCATCGCTATAATCCGGTAAGCCAGTTAATTTTCCGCCATTTTGAATTTGCAACCAATCATTCCAGTTCGTTACATAATCTGCATTTGCCACCGGCACGCTGATACGTTGATCGATCTTGGTAGCGCCATACGGAATTGGTTGCAGCAAGAACTGGGATATATAGGGCCCGTTGGTTTCGCCTGCACCGATACCGCGAAACAAAGCATTGGCGCTAATCACACCGCTTTCTCTGGGTCCACGATAATCACTGAAATGATTCATATCAGCGAGAGCTGTAGTAATCAACGGACTAGTTGCATAATCGGTAAACGCCACATCACGCACCAGTGCCTGCCACATGACTTCGATGGAATCCGCTGCATTCCAGGCACTGCTAAATGCAGGGGCAGCCGGCATGGTATAGGCATGCGAGTCTTTGCCTTCGTAAAAATACGTATACGCTGCTTGCGGATTCCTGAATTTTTCACCGCCTGGCGTTCCCATCGGAATCACTTCAAAATCCGCTGGTTTACCGGTCGATAACGCATTCAATAATGCATTATACGCGGCTGCATCCACGATACCGTTGCTGTCGTGTGGTAACCCCTTGGTATAACTATTCAAATGATTTGTATACCGAACGTCATCACCGTTTTCCGGATGCGCGGGTAATTTACTGTTTAGATTATCGAAAGCTGCCTGGTAACGTAATTTGAAAGCTTCCCACGCGCGTTGCACAGGCCGCTGCGGATCAATGACTTGTGCAGTCACATCGGTAACAGAGAAGACACTTGTTAAACACACCATAAGCGATACGAATTTTATTAATGATTTCGTTTGCATAGTTGATCCCTTTTTTGTTTTGGATTTATTTCGAATTGTATTTATTACCTGTCTATTATGTAGTCACCCCCTTTTTATACTGCAGTCAGTATCCACATCCATAATTTCTAAAGCAATGCAATAAATTCAAAATTCATAACATGAACACATTAAATTTTACTATTTCGCAAATTTTTGGTGTCTGCAGGGTACATTTTGATGCACACTAATTATTCGATTTAGACAAAAATTGCACTATAGAGGTGCGGAAAATATCTAATCTGTACGTAAAATCAATTAGTTAAGCTGCCCCACATTCAGGCAGCGTTCTTGCTAGCACTTCGGTAGCGCAGACCATGATAGTGTGGTGCGTAACAATGAATCCGGGGAGAATTATTCAACATGCTGACTGATACGATTACTTTGTTGCTTGCAGGCGGGCAGGGCACACGTCTGCATCCATTAACCTCTGACCGCGCTAAACCGGCCGTACCCTTTGGCGGCAAATATCGCATCATCGATTTTACTCTGACAAATTGTTTACATTCTGGGCTGCGTCGCGTTTTGGTTCTCACCCAGTACAAATCCCATTCATTGAATAAACATCTACGTGATGGTTGGTCGATTTTTAATCCTGAACTGGGTGAATACATCACTCCCATCCCACCCCAGATGCGCATGGGAGAGAATTGGTATCTCGGCACCGCAGATTCTATATATCAAAATCTTTATTTGCTCGAGCGCAGCAAAGCCAAATGGGTATTGATCCTGTCGGGTGATCATATTTATCGCATGGACTATGCGCCCATGCTGCAATTTCATATCGAACACCAGGCCGACGTTACGGTTGCCTGCATGGAAGTCCCGCTTGAGACTGCCTCACAATTTGGCGTCATGACGCTGAACCAGACCCGTCAAATTAGCAAATTCACGGAAAAACCCGCACAACCAGATACGTTAGTTGATAATCCATCGGCAGCCTTAGCATCAATGGGCATCTATATTTTTTCGTATGACACCATTATCAATGCGCTCAAGGCCGATCACGCCGATGAATCTTCCAGCCATGACTTTGGTAAAAATATCATCCCCAATCTGGTACACGATGCGCGTGTTTTTGGCTATCAGTTTGGTACGGATTTGGGCCGTGTTTCGCCGGATCGATATTGGCGCGATGTCGGTACGCTGGACAGCTACTACGAAGCCAACATGGATTTGCTTAAGCCAATACCGCCAATGAATTTATATCAACATGACTGGCCGGTGCGGACCTATTCGGGACAATATCCGCCGGCGCGCAATGCCCCGGGGGAGTTCGGCACCGAGGGCATTTCCATCAATTCCATCATCTGTAGCGGTGTCGTTATTTCAGGTGGCTTGGTTCAGGCATCCATTCTTTTTAACAATGTCACCGTCTATGAAGAAGCCCAGGTTGAAAATTCATTGTTATTTGAAGGAGTAGTGGTAGGCAAGGGCGCCAGGATCAAAAATTGTATAATTGACAAAAGCGTCGTGATTCCACCCCGTGAAACCATTGGCTTTGATAAGGCACGCGACAGGCAACGCTTTACGCTCACAGAAAAAGGAATTGTGGTTGTCCCCAAGGGCTATGTTTTCAGCTAATTCGCAATTTGGGATTTATCGCAATCGGCGTGGGATATACCAGCACTATCCAGTATGTTGATATCACAAACGAGAATAGCGTACTTAATTGGATCACATACGATGCTGACTCACCGATGACTCCGAGCTGAACTGCCAAAACAGCGATTAGGAAAGCGAATTCACTATTTTGACCTAAACGCACCCCTATTTCTTTGGAGCGTGCCGCCGTTTCGCCCTCGTAGACAAATAATCGATTTAGCACCCAAGGTTTAATTAACAGTAATCCTCCTGCCAATAATGCTGCAGGCCAGATCACACCAACTAGTTTGCTGATATCCAGACTTGCCCCCATCGAAAAGAAAAACATAATCAGGAAAAAATCCCGTAATGGTTTCAGGCTTTCAGAAATAAATTGCGAAATACGATTCGTCGCGATGACTACCCCGGCGATGAATGCGCCAATGGCGTGTGACAAACCCAAATAATGCGCAAGCTCGGCGATTCCCAAACACCAGCCGATGGCTAATAAAAATATGTATTCAAAGATCCGGTTATAGCGTGTGATTAATTTAATCAGCACCAATTGTTCCAACAGATAGGCGAGCGCACTGACGCCAATAAATGCACTGATTAACCAGAATATTTCCTTTACCATACTGCGCTCGCCGCCATGGGCCTGTAACAGTACCAACACCACAATGGCCACGACATCCTGTAAAAGTAATACACTAATCATCAACTCACCGGTGCGCTGATGATGCAACACGGTTGTTGGCAATAATTTAAAACCGATAATCGTGCTGGAAAACATGACTCCCGCACCGATAACCAACGATTCCGTCAATGAAAATTTGAACGCCAAACCTACACCGATACCACATAGTGCAAACAGACTGGAACTCAGCGCCGTAATCAATGTCGTTTCACGCAATAACTCGACTAACTTCTGCGGCGGCATATTCATGCCCAGCAAAAATAATAAGAACATGATGCCTACATCAGAAACATTTTTAATCATTTCAGCATCGCTTACCCAGCCCAGCAGCGATGGGCCCAGGATGACTCCCAATGCGATATACCCCACGATTAACGCCTGTCTTGCCCACAAGGCGAAGGTCGCCAGAATTGATGCGCCGACGAAAATTAAAAATATGGTGTATAGTAACGATTCGCTATGCATTACTTCAGTTACCATCCATAGGTTGAACTGCTATTGATTAGTATCGTAATGTTAACGTGTTGCCGCGCTGACTGAATTCCAGCTTTTTCAGAAAACTCATCCCTAGTAATATCTCTTCTTCATTTACGTTCGGATTGATCGACGCATGTATATCGTGCATGACGATATTTCCAATACGTATCGTATCTATTTGCGTCATATAACCCTTGGCAGGTCCATTCGCAGTGTTATAAGTGACTTCTGGCCCCTGTTTTAAGCCGATACGCCGAGCGATCTGTTGAGGTATAGACACGTCACTTGCTCCTGTATCCAGCATAAGCGTAACCGGATACTCGTTTATATGACCACTCACAACGTAATGACCATAGCGGTTGCGTTCCAACACCACTTCATGCTCGCCATTCTTTGTTACACTGGAATCAACTTGATGATTGGGATTATTGCTTTGCTCAAACCAATTCTGAAATAACACGGCAAATAGACCTATCAATGCTACCCACATCAGGATAAACATGGTCATGCCTTGACGCTGTGTGGGATTGGGTTCAGTCATCGTGTATATGTTAATTACCAGTTGAGACCATCCTGACATCTTACCCGCCATTATATTGTTAATACCAGCTGGATTTCAGTTCTGTCTTATGTCTACAATCTATTACCTTCTTCTATGGATTATCGACACATGCTACGACTCACCTGCCTATTTACCGCTTTACTGATGATGACTGGCCAACTAAACGCCTCGGAATTGAAAGTTAAACAGGGTTTATGGACTGCAAGCGTGAATATTACCGGTTTACCCGTTGCGCTCCCACCACATACATTTACCTACTGTGTGGATAAATCCAGTGCCATTCCACAGGAGAAAAAAATGGAGGGCTGCACGATGAACATGCAGCATCAGGGCAACACCATTAATTGGACGATGACCTGTGACAATGGTGGTAAAGGTAAAGGGACCGCAACATACCAATGGGATACCATGCAGGCCCAGGTTGATCTGACTTTACCCGATGGGGCAATGACACTTAGCTCCACAATGACTGGCAAGTGGTCGGATACTGCATGTAGTCACTAACATACATACTGCCTTGCTTCATATGAAATTAATGATGCCGCTTATTTCCCACACTAACCAAGACTGGTGTTGCCGTTGTAGTTTGACTCAACACAGTGGCGGCTCTAGCGCTTCTGCAGTTATGTAAAAGATCAAATGCAGATAGTGGATCGAGCATTTCTCTTTGTTCATCATGTATTACTCGCATTGCTTGCAAGGTATCCATCAGCACTATGAATTTTTCAGACAAATGCGCAAACATCACCGCCATTGCCTTATGTGATACATCTGCCACGCTGTGATAGGCACTGCGACCTATGTCGACGTAATAACTAA
>JAHECZ010000087.1 GCA_024641475.1 Gammaproteobacteria bacterium | reverse complement strand
CAGCAATATCTGGTCCAACCGTTATACTTTCGGCACCGGCTGGGGCACAGCGACGCTTATCGAAACTGACAATGCGGGTGATGCCTATTATCCGCAAATCGCCTTTGATGCCAACGGCAATGCGCTGGCGGTGTGGAGTCAGAGTGACGGCACGCGCGATAACATCTGGGCCAACCGCTATACCGCAGGCACTGGTTGGGGCACAGCAGCACTTATCGAGACTGACAACACAGGTTCTTTCAATGATCCTCAGATCGCCATCAATGTTAACGGCAATGCGCTGGCGGTGTGGAGACAGAGCTTCGGCACAGGCGGCAACATCTGGGCCAATCGCTATACCGCAGCCACTGGTTGGGGCGCGGCAGCCCCTATCGAGACTAGCAACTCTGGCGATTCCCCGCAAATAGCCATCGACGCCAACGGCAATGCACTTACTGTATGGGGTCAAACTGACGGTACGAGCGTAAACATCTGGTCCAACCGCTACACCGTCGGTACCGGCTGGGGCACGGCAACGCTCATCGAAACTGACAACGCAGGAGGCGCCTATGAACCTCAGATCGGATTCGATGCCAACGGCAATGCGCTGGCGGTGTGGTATCAGTGGGATGGAACGCGCTATAACATCTGGGCCAACCGATTTCAGTAATGTTGGGGGAGTTGATTTTCTGGAAAGTCTGAGCCGCCACCGGTGCCCGGGTTATAAATTACTACAACGAAAGAGAAAAATATCATGAATGGCAAATACGTATGGATAGGCATTTCGATTCTGATAATTACGGCAACACTTGCTGCTTGCAGCAGTGGTGGCGGGGGTGGCGGGGGTGGCGGCAGTTCCGCCGCAAACGTACCTCGCTTTGCCTATGTAACCAACATCGGCGACAATACGATATCCATCTACACTGTAAATGCCAACACTGGCCTGCTTCGTCACAATGGTTATATGACAACGGCAACCTCTCCCAATATGATCACTGTTGATCCTTCGGGCAAGTATGCTTATGTGGTCAATGCCGGCATAAACACTGTTTCAACTTACTCCATCAACGCAAGCTCCGGTGCTTTAACCAGCGTGGGTGCAGCTGTTGCTACAGAATCATATCCAAACTCTGTCAAAGTCGATCCCTCGGGCAAATATGCCTATGTGGCCAACCAGAACTCCAACAGCATTTCGGCTTACACCATCAACGCCGACAGTGGTGCGCTTGCCAGCATAGGTACAGCTGTGGCGGCAGGAACAAGCCCGCGCACCGTCACTGTCGACCCTACGGGAAAATTCATTTTCACGGCTAATGCAGGCTCGTCCAATGTATCAGTCTATGCCATCAATGCCGCGACAGGCGCGCTTGTGCCTGTCGCGGGTTCGCCGTTTGCAGCAGGAACATCGCCACTCTCCGTTGCTGTAGACCCTTCCGGCAAGTTCGCCTTTGTGGCAAACAGGAATTCCAACGATCTTTCGGCCTATACCATCAACGCTGGTACTGGAGTTCTTACGCAGGTTATTTGCAGCGGTGGCGCTTTGGTTTGTAACGGCAGCAACTTTATCGCGGGCACCAGTCCTTATTCCGTCACCGTTGATCCCTCGGGCAAGTTTGTCTATGCCGCCAACAATGTTTCCAACAATGTATCCGCGTACACCATAGACACCGTCACCGGTGCGCTGACCAACGTAGGCTCTGTAGCGGCGGGAACAAATCCCGTTTCTGTCATTGTCGATCCATCGGGCAAATTCGCCTATGCAGCTAACTTCACTTCCAACAATGTCTCGTTCTATAGCATCAACAACAGCACCGGTATGCTTACGGATATGGGCACCATCAACGGACGCGCCAATCTGGCTTCTATCGCCATGACCAAGGGCACTGCAGCGGTTACCTATACGCCGAAGTTCGCCTATGTGGCGAATTTCGACTCTGATGACATCTCGGCTTATAGCATTGATGCAGGAACGGGTGTGCTCACCCGGATTCTTTGCGATGACGGAGCGGGCTGCAATGTCAACAACTTCCAGTCAGGGATCAATCCCGCTGCTATCGCTGTTGAACCCTCGGGCCGTTTCGCCTATGTTGCGAATCAATTGGGAAACAGTGTCTCAGGCTATAGTATCGATGCCAGCACCGGGAAACTCACCAGCCTCGGCGCAGCCACGCCTGCTGGTAGCGGTTCACGCTCCGTTACCGTTTCTCCTTCCGGCAAATTCGCTTACGTGGCAAATTACAATTCTGATAATGTTTCTGTTTACAGCATTGATAGCAGCACCGGTGTGCTGACTTTAATTGATGCCGACGGTGCGACAGCCGGTATTCAAAGCGCTATCACAGCGGGTAACGGTCCCAATTCCATCACTATTGACCCCGCTGGACGGTTCGCCTATGTGGCAAGTTACTTTTCAAATGCAATATCTGCTTTTTCGATTAATGCTGACACAGGCGCTTTGACCGCCCTGAACTTTGTAGATCCGGCTATTGCAATAATTGGGGGGTTAGTTCCCTTCTCTGTAACGGTTGATCCCACAGGCAAGTTCGTTTACGTGGCGAATTATTCTTCCAACGATGTTACGGCGTATAACATTAACAACACAACCGGATTGCTCACTCCGCTTACCGATGTGGATGCTATTACAGTCGGCAATCAATTGAGCATCGCTACGGGATCCAATCCCCGATCTGTCACGCTGGATCCCTCGGGCAAATTTGCCTATGTGGCGAACTGGTTTTCAAACAATTTAACGGCTTTTACTGTTGACACAATGACCGGTGCATTGACCAACACCGGTAACACCGTCCCCGTATCAGGTTCGGCACCCCGTTCTGTCACAGTTGATCCTTCGGGCAAATTTGCTTATGTGGCGAATTCCAGCAACGACAATATTTCGGCTTACACCATTAACGCCACGAGCGGTATTTTAACCAGTACTGGTGCAGCCGTTGCTTCAGGAAACGCGCCACATGCAGTTACCGTCACTGGAACGTTCCAGTGATCAGCTCAGCTAGATTTACAGCAGCTGTCAGACCGAACAAGTCAATAACGAATCTATTTCGGGATGAGGAAATATCATGATAGCCACGAAAAGGAAGGGCTAGCCTTACAAAGGTAAGCTTATGAAATTCATCATAAAAATTTTATCAATAGTAACGCTTTGCCTTTCCGGTATCGGCTTGCTCGCCGCCTGCGGTGGTGGAGGTGGAGGCGATTGCGCAGGGGCTACTTTCTACGTTGCACCCGAAGCATCCGGGGGCACGGGTTCAGAGGCGTTGCCATTCGGCTCGGTACACGAAGCCCAGGCTGCGGCCCCAGTAGGCAAAAATATTTGTCAGATCGTGACCGTCTATCTCCAGCCGGGCGTTTATGTTGAAAACATCACGCTGGAGCGAGGCTTGCAGTTGATCGGCAATGGCGATGGCGTGTTTATTCAGGGGAAAATTCAAAATCTTTCTGGTCACCATCTATATATTCAAAAACTCACGATCCGCAATGCACCCTCCTATGGTGTTCTCCAGCGCGGCGGGATTCTGGAAATGACTTCGGTCACCGTAACGGGAACCCTCGTCGATGGAAACAACACCAAAACGGAGCCGATCGATATCGCCTCAGGTACTGGCGTTCTTGTCAGCGGCGGGGCGAATGCCTCGCTCGCGCTGGTCACCTTAACCAACAATCAGGGCCAGGCGCTGGCGGCCACGGACGCTGGAACACAACTCAAAGTGAGCGTGGCAAGTATCACGGGCAATCGGATTAACGAATTGGCGCGCACTCAGTTTTTCACCAATGACTCACACGTGGGCGCTGTCGAAACCAGGCACGGAGCCCGTCTCTCGATGCAACTGTTTACGCTTGAGGATAACTTTGGAGTTGGCCTGGCGATCTCTCACGGCGCACAGGCTTTTATTAAAAGCGGTGTCATTCGCAGGACTCAAGAGGTGAACTTCACCGGTGAATCTTACGCCGCAAATGCGCGGGTTGGGTCCATGGCTGAACTTGAAATCGAGAACGTAAGACTTGAAAACTCGATGTTGGGTGTCCACGCCTCTCAAGGCTATATGACAATGATCGGAGGCCAAATCTCTGACAACGAAATTGGCGCTGGCTTCGCCATCGCTGACCTAAAAATAATCGCGCCCGATTACGACCCTATGCAATGCTTGGACAACGTATCGTTTATTAACAACGGCCGGGTAATCGACTTTGAAAACTACTCGCCTGTGCCTGGAAGCGGACTGTCTGAACCTTCACCGATACCGGCAGCTTACTGTAAGCGAGTAGCCCCGCTTTAAAACATAACAAGACTATCATGGACGAAGCCTGGCAAGGACGCGATATGAAACGGCAGAACATCACGATACACAGACGCACATTAAAGATTTAATTACGACAGGAGAGAAATAGCATGAACACCAAATACGCATGGTTAGGCGTTTCAGCCTTGTTGATTATATCAATACTTGGTGCTTGCGGCGGTACTGGTAGCGACGGAGGCGGGGGTGGTTTACCCGTCACTCCGACCGGCATTGTTCCGCGATTTGCTTATGTGGCAAATTCCACCGACAGCACCGTTTCCATGTACACAGTGAATGCAGTTACCGGCCAGTTACGTCACAATGGCTATGTCACAACAGGAGCTAATCCCGTTTCTGTCAGCACCGATCCTTCAGGTAAATTCGCTTACGTAGTGAATAATTCCGGCATCACTGCTTATACCATCAACACCAACTCAGGCATGCTTAAAAGGGCAGCCACTCTGGTTTCAGGTACAGGTTCCGCTTCTGTCACCATCGATCCCTCCGGCAAATTTGCTTATGTAGCGAATTATGGCTCCAACGATATTTCGGCCTATTCCATCAACGCCGTAACCGGTGCACTCTCTCAGATTGCCTGCTCTGGCGGTGCCTCGTCTTGCAATGGCAGTAACTTTCTTGCTGGTACGTCCCCCATTTACATCACTATCGACCCCACAGGCAAATTTGCCTACGTTGCAAATTACAACTCCCACAACATATCAGCCTATCGCATTGATACCGATAGCGGTGCGCTCACAAGCGCTGGCACGTCCACTCTGATGATTGGTACAAACAATCCTGACTCCATTAGCGTAGACCCCTCTGGCCAGTTTGTCTACGTGGCAAACTGGGGCTCTAATGACGTATCGGTGTTCACCATTAATGCCACGACTGGCGCTTTGACCAGGGCCGGCGCAGCAATAGTGGCCGGAACGAAACCCGCTTCCATCATTGTCGATCCCTCGGGTAAATTTGTTTATGTGGCGAATTGGGGTTCAAACGACATCTCCGTTTTTACCATCAATGTCACGAGCGGCGCATTAACCAAAGTCGGTACGACAAATGTGGCAGCGGGTACGAGTCCCAATTCTGTGATCATCGATGCATCTGGAAAGTTCGCTTACGTGGCCAATCTGGCCTCCGACAACGTTTCCATTTACAGCATTGATGCCGGCACCGGCACACTCACAGCCCTGACCACCGTCACGGGACGTAACGGCAGTCGGGCAATCGCTATGACCAAAGGCACAGAGGCGGTAACTTACACGCCGAAATTCGCTTATGTGGCAAATAGCCTCTCCAACACCGTCTCGACTTACGCAATCGATGCCAACACCGGTGCCTTGAGCGAAGTTGACCAGAATGGTTCCGCCGCCGGCACTGCCGTCGCGACGGGTACGAGTCCAGGCTCAGTCAGCGTCGATCCTTCCGGCAAGTTCGCCTACGTTGCAAATATCGGCTCCAATACGATATCAGCCTACGCAATCGATGCCAACACCGGCGCCTTGAGCGAGATTGATCAGAATGGTTCCGCCGCCGGTAATGCCATCGTAGCTGGGCCCGCTCCCGAATCTGTCACCGTCGATCCTTCCGGCAGGTTCGCCTACGTGACGAATTCCAACAACACTATCTCGGCTTACACTATTGACACTGTAAGCGGCGCCTTGACTGAAATTGACCAGAATGGTCCCCTTGCCGGCACGACTGTCTCAGCGGGTGTTACTCCACGCTCCATCAGCATAGATCCATCGGGCAAGTTTGCCTACGTAGCGAATCAGGGTGACTCCAGCGTTTCGGCCTATACGATCAATGTCAACACCGGCGCACTTACCAGCGTGGGCACAGCCATCGCAGCAGGCGGGGAGTTCACCAGATCCGTCAGCATCGACCCCTTGGGGAAATTTGTATTCGCGGTGAATCATGGCGGATTCAATCCCGGTTCCATCGCGGTCTACGGCATTGATGCCGGTACGGGTACGCTTACGCCTGTATCCGGTTCGCCGTTTGTTTCATATGGAGGACCCAACTCTGTCAACATCGACCCTACGGGCAAGTTTGCCTACGTGTCGAATAGTTACGGAAGTTCCTGGGTTTATCAAATCAGTCCGTTCGGTAGACTGACGCCCGTCGATATTGCGGCAACAACGGATGAGCCTGTCTCCATTAGAGTCGATCCGTCAGGAAAATTTGTCTATACGGCAAGCAACAGCGCTACCTACATCGCCCCCGGCTCAATATCCGGCTATATGATCGACTCTCTCACCGGGTCACTCACGGCCATAGCGGGGTCACCATTTTTGACAGGCATTCGTCCCGCTAATATTGCCATTTCCGGCAGCATCCGGTGACGCCCGCTTGCGATATAAAACCCAAGCAGACGCAAGCAATATTGATGAAAATTTTTTTAAATTATACGTCTGGTATAACCCACATCTTGCCTGGCGAATGGATTGCCATTTCAGACACAGATACATTTGTAACAAGTTATGCTTGAATACTGTGCATCCTGGATTTGTTATTTCCGTGCAAAAATATACAAGCATTATTAGGCAGCAATCCACAAGAAAAATTCGGGCCAATTGCCGTGATAAACACTCCTGATTTGTTTACATATGCATGCAGATATTGTATGACCTATTTGCAATTAAACCTATCGTCTTGAAATGTCACGACTGATTTGATTCGGATCAACCGCATTTCTGGCTTAACGCTTTTATTGAATTATCACTGGAGACAGCGAATTATATATGACCCGCACTTCGCACACTTTAGCCACACAGATACGTAACTGGAAACCGTTCTCATATCTAACCGATGCGCAGTTTTCCAACCTGCTGGATTCGTCTCTGTATGTGAATGCCCCGGCCGGCACGATGTTGATCCATCAAGACGAACAAAAAAAGGATTTTCTTGTCCTGTTCGAGGGTGAGCTTGAAATTCGACGACGTTTTGATTCGCCCGGACACGTGGAACAACTAGCGGTTGGCAGGATATATCCGGGCCAGGGTGTGGGCGAATTTGCACTATTGATGGGGGTTACGCGCCAGGCGAGTGTGCTGGCCGTATTATCGTCAAAGATTTTACGCATCGACGGCGAAAAAATGGAAGAAATGCTTGCCTGGTCGCAGCACTTCAATGACGAGTTGCGCAAAACCGCCAATGCTCGCGTACGCATGAATCTTGTGCGCCAAGCCGGGCCGTTCCGCCAATTGCCGCTCGATCGCTTGCGCGATGCCTTTGATCTCATGCAAACCGAAGAGTATGAGGCCAAAACCACAGTGATGCACGAAGGTGAAAATGGTGATCGCTATTACATTATTGAAAGCGGCACGGCCGAGGTGTGGCGCAAGGATCCTGTAAGCAATGAAACAACTCTTGTTGCAACTCTCGGTAGCGGAGACGGATTTGGAGAAGAAGCCTTATTGCTGAATGAAGCACGCAACGCTACTGTCATTTTCACCTCACGCGGCAAACTCCTTTCGCTGAGCAGAGATGACTTTGATCAAATGATGCGCCCGCAAATGGTCTTTGAAATTGAAGCGAAAAAAGCATTGCAAATGGTAGAACAAGGAGAGGCATATTGGGTGGATTGCCGCTACCCGATCGAATACAACGAATCCCATATTCCCGGCGCAAGCAACCTGCCGCTCGACAAATTGCGCGAACTTTCCGCGACGCTGGATCCCAGCCGGCCATATATCGTCTATTGCCGCAGCGGAAGGCGCAGCATTGCCGGCGTCTTCCTGCTGCGCGAACGCGGACTTACGGCATATACACTCATAGGTGGCTTGCTCGATTGGCCCTATGC
>JAHECZ010000004.1:36018-101427 GCA_024641475.1 Gammaproteobacteria bacterium | reverse complement strand
CGTTCAATTGAACGGGTGAGGATTGAAACATCACTGACCCCTCGACGGCCGATCCAGCACATCGTTGCACCCGTTCAATTGAACGGGTGAGGATTGAAACAGCCGATTATTAGGCCGCACCACATCACGCGACGTTGCACCCGTTCAATTGAACGGGTGAGGATTGAAACACGATCACATTGTGATCGACAACCCCCCAGTTGTAGTTGCACCCGTTCAATTGAACGGGTGAGGATTGAAACACATCGACAGCAACGCCGTGAAGCTTGCAGTAAGCGTTGCACCCGTTCAATTGAACGGGTG
This sequence comes from Gammaproteobacteria bacterium, assembly GCA_024641475.1. Taxonomy (GTDB): domain Bacteria; phylum Pseudomonadota; class Gammaproteobacteria; order UBA6429; family Thiohalophilaceae; genus JACQBC01. Next base: position 101,124 of record JAHECZ010000004.1, on the reverse strand, counting down.
AGGATTGAAACACACGTCTGGCAATTAGAACAACAAATGCTGATTGGTTGCACCCGTTCAATTGAACGGGTGAGGATTGAAACAGGCGCGATTGAGCAGGATGCAGATATCGTTATGGTTGCACCCGTTCAATTGAACGGGTGAGGATTGAAACGTGCAATGGCGCGCATTCTCAATAATTACTACGGCGTTGCACCCGTTCAATTGAACGGGTGAGGATTGAAACAGTATAGCGGCGCGCTTGTTCTGTTACGGATATCGTTGCACCCGTTCAATTGAACGGGTGAGGATTGAAACTTCCTTGAACTCTGCCTGACCACCAGCATTCGGGTTGCACCCGTTCAATTGAACGGGTGAGGATTGAAACTTACAGGAAAATACCGCCGTGGCTGATATTCAATGTTGCACCCGTTCAATTGAACGGGTGAGGATTGAAACGCTTCATTCTGTTTGCGCTCATCACTTGGTGTAGTTGCACCCGTTCAATTGAACGGGTGAGGATTGAAACTTGCAATGCACTACTTTACGAGCAAGTCTGAATGGGTTGCACCCGTTCAATTGAACGGGTGAGGATTGAAACTGTCGCACCATGGCGCGAGTCTTTGGCCTGAAAAGTTGCACCCGTTCAATTGAACGGGTGAGGATTGAAACTCAATCAGTCCACCTAGCCCTTCGTTGCGTGTAGGTTGCACCCGTTCAATTGAACGGGTGAGGATTGAAACACATTTCATAAGTCAGCGTGGCGCACAATTAGCAGTTGCACCCGTTCAATTGAACGGGTGAGGATTGAAACAAATCGTCTAGCTCAAGTCGATTGGGTATCTATCGTTGCACCCGTTCAATTGAACGGGTGAGGATTGAAACACCGTATTACATACCGACAGTGTTAATGAAGTAGGTTGCACCCGTTCAATTGAACGGGTGAGGATTGAAACAACTACCACGGCTGGTACAGGGGTGCCCCAGTTGGTTGCACCCGTTCAATTGAACGGGTGAGGATTGAAACGGATTGCCTTTACGCTTGACAACGATACCGGTAGTTGCACCCGTTCAATTGAACGGGTGAGGATTGAAACACCATTCGCAGAATACAAACCAAGGAGATCAACAGGTTGCACCCGTTCAATTGAACGGGTGAGGATTGAAACACTATTTTATCACTATTTTGCATTTTGGTATTGAGTTGCACCCGTTCAATTGAACGGGTGAGGATTGAAACTGGATTTAACTTGGATGTTCATACAACTACCCCCGTTGCACCCGTTCAATTGAACGGGTGAGGATTGAAACTGATAAAAAACGAAAAACATCACCGATCCCCGGCTGTTGCACCCGTTCAATTGAACGGGTGAGGATTGAAACCGCGATCAGTCTCGCCATTTCGTCCCAAATTCGTGTTGCACCCGTTCAATTGAACGGGTGAGGATTGAAACAACCAAAGCTATGATCATGGAAGACTTGCAGGAAAGTTGCACCCGTTCAATTGAACGGGTGAGGATTGAAACAATATGTCCTAACGGGTCATACAACCCGTCGAGTGGTTGCACCCGTTCAATTGAACGGGTGAGGATTGAAACCCGTATGGGACGTGGTTTAGTCAACATGGCCACCGTTGCACCCGTTCAATTGAACGGGTGAGGATTGAAACTTCTTGAAACTGTTGCGGTTTACCCCTTCCTGTAGTTGCACCCGTTCAATTGAACGGGTGAGGATTGAAACTTTTTGGATTGACGCTACCAATTCAACCGTAGACGTTGCACCCGTTCAATTGAACGGGTGAGGATTGAAACAGACTCAAAGTATTCAATATCCGATTGTGCGCCAAAGTTGCACCCGTTCAATTGAACGGGTGAGGATTGAAACGAACCAGTAGCAATGGTCAAACCCGCTGTGCGGTGTTGCACCCGTTCAATTGAACGGGTGAGGATTGAAACTCTTTACATTTCAATCACTTAACTGTTGCCGCAGGTTGCACCCGTTCAATTGAACGGGTGAGGATTGAAACCCCAACGCCATGGCACTGAGTACATCCACACCAAAGTTGCACCCGTTCAATTGAACGGGTGAGGATTGAAACGTATAACTCGATCGAGGAGGTGCAATCATGAGCTGTTGCACCCGTTCAATTGAACGGGTGAGGATTGAAACTTCTACTACTAAGGAAACAAGGATACAAGGATACGTTGCACCCGTTCAATTGAACGGGTGAGGATTGAAACAATACAATGAGCCAGCTCTAAAACAAGCCACAGTGGGTTGCACCCGTTCAATTGAACGGGTGAGGATTGAAACTTTGGTAGCACGATCACCGATGATGAGTTGTCGGGTTGCACCCGTTCAATTGAACGGGTGAGGATTGAAACCTGAATTGAACCTGCAAACGTGATGATCGTGCTCGTTGCACCCGTTCAATTGAACGGGTGAGGATTGAAACCGGCCAGTGCGTGGGCCTGAATACAGCCCTGTGAGTTGCACCCGTTCAATTGAACGGGTGAGGATTGAAACCTTGTTTCCTCAGTAGTAGAAGAAGATAATAGATTGTTGCACCCGTTCAATTGAACGGGTGAGGATTGAAACACAACACACCACCTAGAGTGTATCCGCGCCATGGGTTGCACCCGTTCAATTGAACGGGTGAGGATTGAAACCTGGCGTTAGTAGCGCGTGTGCTACCAATGCAAATCGTTGCACCCGTTCAATTGAACGGGTGAGGATTGAAACCTCTCGATCCGGCTACCCTGTTATCAACAACATTGTTGCACCCGTTCAATTGAACGGGTGAGGATTGAAACAGATAATACCGACGTAGAGGCGATATTAGCCCGGAGTTGCACCCGTTCAATTGAACGGGTGAGGATTGAAACTAAAAATAATTCGGACGTGCCGCTGGTGATGATTGTTGCACCCGTTCAATTGAACGGGTGAGGATTGAAACACCGCCGAAAGCGAATCTTTAACGCCGGGATTAAGGTTGCACCCGTTCAATTGAACGGGTGAGGATTGAAACATACGGGAGGAAAGAATCTTGCCAGTACGCATATCGTTGCACCCGTTCAATTGAACGGGTGAGGATTGAAACTTGTTATCAGCATCTCTTGACCTGACAATTCAAGTTGCACCCGTTCAATTGAACGTGTGAGGATTGAAACGTCCAAAACAAAGCAAACTACGATGAGGCGGTAAGTTGCACCCGTTCAATTGAACGGGTGAGGATTGAAACAGTGTAACGGATGCAGCAACATCCAATTTTAAATGTTGCACCCGTTCAATTGAACGGGTGAGGATTGAAACGTGATGAATGTGGTAATCCAGACAATGCAGGGAAGGTTGCACCCGTTCAATTGAACGGGTGAGGCGTTGAAACGCCTTACTCGCTACGCTTGCCCCACGCGTGAGATCATAGCGCCTGTTCGAATGAGTTCCTGTGAATTTGGGAACAGCTCAATAACCCGGATTTTAAACCCATCGAATTCGACGGGTTTAAAAACAGGCGGGTCTGAACAGCTTTACCCTGACTCCCAAGCAATGGATTGAGCAAACGGCGGTCGTCGGTCTCATCTCTAAGGCCGGGTGCTATGGTGGTACCTTTGCGCAGAATGACATGGACTTTGAATTCGCCAGCTGGATTTTCACCGAATTCAAGCTGTACCTGTTCAATGGCGTGTTCCCCACACGCGTGGGGATGAACTGTCCGGAATTTGTTTGAATTTCCAATTGAACCAGGTTATGGCCACTCAGTCTTGTATCATGTGTCAGTAAACAGTAAATTCATCTTCGTATCAACTCAACAGGGAATGTCATCATGGGCGAACGCGCATTGACTTCGGGGGAAATCAACATCGCAAAAGTGTTTTCAAGGATTCCATTAATTACACCACAGTTAAAATCCATAATGTGAAATACGCCTTTTTCCAGCCGGATGAAAGTGGCATGACTCCCAACGGGGAGATTTATGCAGTCGGGGCAACTACCTATTTTAACGACTATTCATTACAAGGCCCGACTTTGAAGGCTTTTTTTATCCATGAAATGGTCCATGTCTGGCAATACCAACTTAATATTCTGAGCCCCGTTGCTGCCGCCATTGGGGAGTCCATCCGCAACCTCTTCGATTATGCCAAGGCGTATCAATACGAGCTGGAGGCAGGAAAAGATTTACTGAAGTATCGTATTGAGCAACAGGCACAAATTATCGAAGACAACTACCTGTTATTCCGTGAAGGGACTGCGCCATTGATCAAGCGCGTGAAAAATCCAGGATCCCAGGCAAGTTATCAACCGCTTTACTCACAAGTTCTCGCTCGATTCATGGCCAATCCCGGTTATGCTCGCCATGTCACTAAATGTGAGAAAGATTTGTATGGGCCACCTGCTAGTCGCAGTGTGACGTGCACAAGGAGATTCGCACAATGAAACAGGCGACGCGTCTTTGTGCCATTATAATTTGTGTATTAGTGCTAACTGCCTGTTATAAATTTGACAAGATTATTGTATTGGTTAATGGAGATGATGTGGCTTTCACATTGCCAGATGCTGATCTGGGATCTATCGACACAAAATTCATGGTGAATGTAATTGATGTCGTGACTACCAATGACTGTGAAAAAGATTGTGTTACTTGGGAGATGGTAAGACCTGCTGATAGTAATCTGAATTTAATCGAGGAAAATTTTGTAAAGTTCCCGATTAAATATGGTAGTACACTGCCTAATACGCAAACACGCGTCTTAAAACCACTGCATAAGGGTAGCTATCGTGTCGGTGCGCAAATTGCCATTATTCGGAACGGCGAAGTAATAGATACAAAAAATCTCGCGGCTGTGTTCAAAATAGAATGATCCAATAGACGGATTATTTAGTATTACTACTATCCCCTGTTGGCGGGGGTTCTTGCGGTGTTGGTTTTTTTATCACGGGTTCAACCGGTTCTTTAACGGGTTGCATCAGACTGATAATGATCCAGCCGGGTTGCGGATTGGGTTCATTATGTGACGTATAGACATGCAGATTGCCGCGAGGATCAATCGTGAATAACAACACCGCACGTTTATAATGTTTTTGATAAAAAGCATCGAAATTAAATTCCTTGCTCAAGGGGGTGCTGTGGATCTCGCCACCCTGAGCGAGCACCTCCGATAATGATTCATAGCTGATGTCGTCACCAAAGGCATATTCGCCGATGTTGGGTTTATTTTTTACTGGCAATAGCTTGCCGGTGGCATCGCGTTCAGTACGTAGTTGATAGATGTGTTCGCGGCCAAACTCCGTGCGATAACCAACCGCTGCCAGATCATTTTGATCCACTTGTGGCGATAATGTCAGGAGATGACCGATGCCCACGAGGTCCAGGCGACGGTCGGCTTGTTCCGACATTACGTTGCCATAAAATGTCGGCAGGTTTTGCATGGCCGCATTGCGAATGTGTTCCCAGTTGGTGTCGGCGACAACAACGCGCAAACCGTGTTTATGCAACACTGCGGCAATATTGCGTGCCAGCGGGTTTGCGCCGAGAATTAAATAGCCGCGCGGTTCAGGTTCGGCCACTTTTAAACCGAGCGCAATGGCACGCGCAGTGGTGCCTTGTAACAAGACAGTGCCGATGATGATAACGAATGTCAGGGGAACCAGCAGACTGGCCTGTGGCAGTCCGGCTTTTTCCAGCTGAAAGGAAAAAATGGCTGCAACGGCGGCGGCGACGATGCCACGCGGCGCAATCCACGATAGCAACAGACGCTCACGCCAGGAGAGTTTGGATCCCCAGGATGACACGGAAATTTTCAACGGCCGAGCGATAAATTGCATTACCAGCAGGACACCTACCGCTGACCAACCCAATAACTGAATTTGGCCGAAGTCCAGACGAGCGGCGAGAATGATGAATAACGCCGAGATAAATAACAGACTGAGACTTTCCTTGAAGTCGATGATCTCGGCTATCTCGACATGCTTCATATTCGCCAGCCACATGCCCATGACGGTGACGGTTAACAAACCGGATTCAGCCGCGAAGGCATTGGCCAGTGCAAATACCGCGCAGACATAACTGAGCGATCCCAGATTGTGCAGATAACTGGGTAACCAGTGTTTACGCAGTACCGTTCCCATAAATTGCCCGGCGGCGATCCCCAAGCCCGTACCGACCAGAATTTGCCAGCTGAAACTCAGCAAGGTGTGCCAGGTGGCGGCACTGCCGGCATGACTGGCGACGATGTATTCGAAGACCAGCACCGCGAGTAATGCGCCGATGGGATCGATCACTATGCCTTCCCAACGCAGAATGTTGGCAATGTGCGCGGTAGGTCGTACCGTACGTAACATCGGTACGATGACGGTTGGTCCTGTCACCACGGTCATGGCACCGAACAAAATGGCCAACTCGCCGGAGAAATTCAAAAAGAAATAGGTCGCGAGTGATGTCACCGTCCAGGTGATCAGCAAGCCGGTGGTAACCATACGTTGTACTACTTTTTCCAGACCGCGGATTTCATCCAGACGCAAGGTCAGGCTGCCTTCAAACAGGATCACCGCCACGGCCAGAGAGATCATCGGAAACAACAGATCACCGAATAATTGATCCGGGTGTAACACACCGGTGACCGGACCAAAGAAAATCCCGGCAAGCAACAAAAACAGAATCGCAGGTAATTTCAGACGCCACGCTAACCATTGGCAAAGAATGCCCAGGGCACCGATCAGCGCAAGTTTATATAGAATGATGCCGGACATGGAGTTATTTCACCGGGTTGATCGCAATGCCATCAGGGAATGCCTTGACGTGAATATCGTGCTGCGGATAAGGGAAGTGGATATTGTTGGCAATGAATTCGCGCCAGATGTGCAAATTAATATCCGAACGCAGATTGGCCATGCCTTTTTCCGGATCATCGATCCATACCAGCAGTTCGAGTTTCAGGCCATTATCACCAAAGCTGAGTAATTGTGCTTCCGGTGGCGGATCGGTCAGTACGCGTGGATGCTGTTTAGCGATTTGTAATAACAGCAGCCGGGCTTTTTCCGGATCATCTTCATAACTAATGTCTACTGGCACGCGCACCCGGTTAGTATGATCGCCATAGCTCCAGTTGACGACTTCGCTGGTAATCAGGTGTTCGTTGGGGATTAAGGTAGAAACGCCGTCAAAATCCTTGAGCACAATGTAACGTGCACGCAGCTCCAGGACCTGGCCCATGCGCTCACCGACTTTGATCAGATCACCAGGTCGCACCGAACGATCGAACAACAGCAAGAAGCCGGTGATGAAATTGCTGGCGGTGCGCTGCAAACCAAAACCAATACCAACACCGATCGCGCCACTGAAGACGGCCAAGGTGGTCAGACCAATTCCGGCCGCGTCTAATGCGATAACTACTGCAAGGATAACCAGAATGATGCGTGTCACTTTAACCAGCGCCAGACGAATTCCCGCAGACAGATGCATGCTTTCATTCAGACGCCGTTCCAGATAAGACGATACCCAGATAGCGATAGAGAATAAGACGGCGGTGAGAATTAAAAAGTTAATCGCCGATAATAATGACAGGCGGGTGTCACCAATCGTAATGGCGACTTTATCCAGGAAGGTCAGAATCGGTGGTAATAATTCCGACAGGTACATCAACACGGCAAACCAGATAAGCGTGCTGAGAATTTTTACCCAGATATTCAAGGTTGGGGTCGGCGCAAAATGCCGACGCATGCTTGCCACCAATATACGCACCGCGGCGAGGGTGAGTAACAGAATGATCGCCATCCTTAGCAACTGCACCGGCAGTTGAATAAATTGCAGGGGGATGTAGCTGCTCAACAGTACGAGCAATGCCAGCAGTGGAAATACCATCCGTTGGGTTTGTCGGGTGGCCAGGGGGCGCATACCGCCACGCCGTCGGGTATGTACCCGGCCGAAGAAACGTGTTGCCAACCAGGTGACTGCCAGCGTCACCATAATAATGGCAATTTGTCGCCAATTCTCAGCGGTATTCAACGCGCCAAGGTAATCGCCGAATCGATCAAATAAATATGTTATTCTGTTCATCAGACTGGCTGCTTGCCAAAGAGGGGCGCTGGCACATCTATAAACGTCTGCTGTGTGAAAGTCAATCCGCGTGGTTCACAATGAATAAAACCGATTTACCCAAACGCGCCATACGAAGTTTTGTGCGGCGCCAGGGACGCATGTCGCTGGCACAGCAGCAGGCGCTTGCCACGATCGCCAGTGAGTACGAACTGCCGGTTGCCGCACAACAACTGGATTTAACCGCCGTATATGGCCGCACGGCACCACGTGTATTGGAAATCGGTTTTGGTAATGGTGCGGGTTTTGTCGAGATGGCCAAACTACATCCACAGCAGGATTTTCTCGGCGTGGAAGTGCATCGACCGGGGATTGCCAACGTGTTCCTGCAGGCGCAGGAATGGCAACTCCGGAATGTACGCGTGATTAACGCGGATGTCAGTGAAGTACTGGAACAGCAATTGCCGGATGCATGTCTGGACGCCATTTATATTTTCTTTCCGGACCCCTGGCCCAAGCAAAAACATCGCAAACGTCGCTTGATTCAGCCGAATTTTGTGGCGGTGCTGGCACGTAAACTACGTAATCTGGGGGTGTTGCATCTGGCGACGGACTGGGAAGACTATGCGCAGCAAATGCTGAAAGTGATCGAACTCAATCCGGCACTGCAGAATCAGGCTGGAGATGGGCAATTCAGTGCCCGGCCCGAGTGGCGACCACTAACCAAATACGAGCAACGCGGTCACCGTAAAGGTCATGTGGTGCGGGATTTGTTATTTCAAAAAATCTAACTGACAGCGTATCAACCACTGGCCGCTTGCGGCGGTGTTCCGCTCTGATGTTCAGCCGCCATGGACTCATCACGTTGGAACATACTCTGCAACACAATGACATCCATGCCGTTGGTTTCGATTAATTTCTCTTCTTCCATGTTCTTGAAGACGCGGCCGACGGTTTCACGTTTACAACCGACAATGCGCGCAATCTCCTGACGCGAGACATGCAATTGCACGCCCTTGTCATGGGTTTGGGCATCGGGTTCATTGCAGAGTTCGATCAAGGTACGGGCGATCCGGCCAGCCACATCCATAAATGCCATGCGCGTGACACGGCGGCTGGTTTGCAACAGACGTTGCGAGAGTTGTAAGCCCACTGCTTGCAAAATATGCGAATGCTCTTCGCGGAGTTCATGTGCAAACAACGTATGCAGTTTGTCGTATTCGATTTCAGCCAACACACAGGCCGTGCGGGCACGGATATTCGCCGTGTGCGCCTTGAGTTTGTAGAACAAGCCGATTTCACCGATAAAATCACCGGCGTTCATATAAGCCAGGATAATCTCGTTACCGTCTTCATCGCTGTCGATGACCGAGGCGGAACCTTGTACCAGATAGTACAGGCGATCTGTCGGGCCACCGGCGCGCAGGATCAGGCCCTTTTTGGGGATCTTGCGCTGGGTGCAATAAGACAGGAAGCGTTCGATGGACCGCGCCGGGACGCGGATGGCTTTTTCATGTTCGGGGGTTCGCTGCATAGTTCAACATATCGGCCAGCGAGGACCGAAGCTTTATAGCGGGATCACGAAAAATGTGGGGTTGATCGGTTTGAAAAGCGCCTGGCCCTTGCCGGGCGTGGACTTATGGATGTTGTGGCCAGAGCCAGGCTGCCCCGCGTACGCCACTGGAATCGCCATGCATCGGCGCAACCAGCAAAGTGTCCACACGATCGGAGAACGCATATTGTCCCCACCGTTTGGGTACGTTGTCGTAGAGCCGTGCCACGTTCGACATGCCGCCACCCAACACGATCACATCCGGGTCCAGCACATTGATGATGGTGGCTAAGGCGCGCGCCATGCGATCTTCATAGCGTTGTAAGCTGGCTTCAGCCTGTGCATCACCTTGTTGCGCGCGTTGCACGATATCGCGGGGCGTTTCATCCTGGCCTTGATGGGCAAGATGATCACGGCGAAAGCCGGGACCGGATAAAAACGTTTCAATACAGCCATGTTTACCGCAATAACATGCTGGCCCGGGGAGTTCATCGGCTTGTGGCCAGGGCAACGGATTGTGGCCCCACTCACCGGCAATGGCATTGATGCCGGTGATGACCTGTTTATTTACCACTACGCCACCACCGGTGCCGGTGCCGACGATGACGCCAAACACCACCTGTCCGTCTTTGGCAGCGCCATCGGTAGCTTCGGATACTGCAAAACAATTGGCATCGTTGCTCACGCGTACTTCGCGCGATAACAATTGCGCGAGATCTTTCTGTAATGGATTGCCGATTAAGCTGGTGGTGTTGGCATTTTTGACCAGGCCGGTTGCCGGTGAGATCGTGCCGGGAATGCCCACGCCGACGCTGCCGGTTAATTGCGTGTGTTGCTCGCTGCGCTGCACCAGGCCGGTGATCGCGTGCAGAATGGCGCTGTAGTCGGCCTGTGGTGTCGGCACACGCTCACGAAAAATCTCCTGACCGTGATCATCCAGAGCGATAATTTCAATTTTCGTGCCGCCTAAATCAATTCCGATACGCATGATAACAACAGTCGCTGGTTACGAGTGACGAGTGGTTAGGAAAACACAATTGCGAAAATTATTCCAGTGGAGCAATTCCCGGATGCTGGAACCGTCTTTGGTGATATAGGCGTTTCGATCGCGATACTGTGTACGCATCATTGATCCGCGGTATAGAGCTCAAATTGCACCGGCAGGTTAGTCCGCAGCGTTTTGATAATGACGTACGGTTGTGTCAGTGCCATCGTCACCATGGCATCTTTATCGGGCGCAGCGATTTTGATATTCACCTGCAAATGCGTGGGCGTTTTAACCAAATCATGAATCGTGACGCGATGGCCACCGGTAGGTTGTTCACCCAGAAATACGGCGATGAGCATGTCCTTGCTGAAGTCGATCGGCGGCAATAATCGCGGCGGTCGACGATTGGATTGATGCACGCCCCATAATTCCTGCCAATCAGCCGCGTTGCCGATTAACAATTGTTTGGTCAAAGTCAGACCACTCTGCGTGCCTTGATCCACAATGGTATATGCCGGGTGCAATTCCAGTTGTGGGTCTGGCGGCGGACTGCTGCATGCGCTGGTTTGCAGACCGAACCAGGTCAACATTAACAAAGAATAAAATAGTTTCATTTGGGTACCATGGTAGTTGGACGCGCGCTGCTGATACGATCCAGGCGTAGTCGTACTGACTGGCCGGAATGATCCTGCCCAAGTAAAAATTCTTCGCCATGCGCAGTTTGCAAATCCAATGGCAGCAGGGTGCATACATGCTGCATTCCTGTCGCATCACGCCATGCTACTTGCAACGGCGTATGGTGCATGATCGCCAATTCATACTGACTGTGCAAGTCACAGTTGATTGGTGTGTAGGTTTCGTTATCGTCGCTCATATCAAACAAAAATCCCCAGCAGATCATTTAAAAACCGTCGTCCCGGTTCGGTAGGACGGAAATGATCCTCACGCAACTCCAGTAATCCTCGTGCCATGGCCATGTCCAGTTGTGGTTGCACCTGGGCCATTTCCAGTCCGGTGCGCTCGCCAAATAAGGCGGCAGTAAATCCTTCGTGTAAACGCAAGCTGTTCATCATGAATTCCACAATGCGGTCCTGTGTGGTGAGGGTACGTTGTCCCGCCATGATTTGTTGGGTGTTGGCCTGCTGCAGATAATCACGTGGGTGTTTGCAATTCCAGTGGCGAGTGATCTGTTGTTGTGCAACGTATGTCAGTTTACTGTGAGCTCCTGCACCTAATCCCAGATAATCACCAAACTGCCAGTAATTGCGGTTGTGTGCACATTGCCGAGCGGAGTGTGCAAACGCCGAGATCTCATACTGAGTATAGCCCGCGTCGGCCAGATGCGCCCGGCATGCGAGTTCCATATCAACCACGGAATCATCGGGCGGCAGAGTGGGCGGTTGTTGCGCAAACACGGTGTTGGGTTCAATGGTGAGTTGGTAGTGGGATAAATGCGTCGGCCCGAGCTGGATGGCCAGATCAATATCCGCCAGGGCCTCTGCAATTGATTGCCCGGGCAGGGCATACATCAAATCGAGATTGATATTGTCAAAGCCCGCCTGTTGTGCGGTGGCGACAGCGGCGATAGCCTGATCGCGGTCATGAATTCGTCCGAGTTTGGTTAACTGTGCGGGCGCAAAACTCTGGATGCCGATCGACAAACGATTGATACCGATTTCACGATAGGCGCGGAATTTTTCCTGTTCAAACGTACCGGGATTGGCTTCCAGGGTTATTTCAATGGTACTGGCAAAACCCAGGCGTGCGCGTAATTGACTGAGTAACTCATCAAGCGCGCTCGCAGAAAATAAACTCGGGGTACCGCCGCCCATAAAAATACTGCGGATCGGTCGTCCCCAGATCGAAGGCAGATGTTGCTCGAGCTCGGCTAACAGCGCTTGCACATAGGCTTGTTCCGGTAATTCCTGCTTGAGTTCATGGGAGTTAAAATCACAATAAGGGCATTTGCGCACGCACCAGGGAAAGTGCACATATAAAGCCAGTGGCGGTGCCTGTAACTGCAACAGCTTATTCGCTGGTGCTGGCATCACGGGAGTAATCAAAGTCTTTTAATGCAGCGCTGTCGCTAAAAAAGGTGTCGATGCTTTTGCCTTGTTGCAATACGAACGCCGGTGGTTTGAGGATGCCGGAATATTGTGGCGTGTTATTGAAGTCCGGCTGGGCAAGGAAACTGGTGAGCTGAATGGTAAAAGTCAGCAGTATGCCAACGACTGTACCAATGACCGCCGCCTTGCGCCGGCTATAGGTCGTGCTGTAATTCAAATGGCCATAAAACAGGATGGCAACGAAGAACACATCGCTGACCAGGGTGACGCGGTCCGACAGGAAATCAATTGCCGTGGCGAATTCCACGTATTGCAGCGCCAGTTCAAAAACATAAATGATGATGAATAAGCCGCTTATCCAAATGGCATGTTGCCGGTAATAAAAACGGTGCGTGACAATTTTGCTGACGATCGACCAGACAAAGGCCCACACTGGCAGAAAGATCAGAAACGGCAAAGTCTTATACAAGACCTGGCCAAAGGTAACATCAATAATGGCTTGCTCGAGATAGGTATTCCATAACAACAGACTGCTAACGGCGAGCCAGACAAGCGGTAACAGCAACATCTGGCCAAGGCGCGCCGTTGCACCGTGTGGTTTGCTGCGATCCTTGATCGTCTCTTTGACGGCAAATTGCGGCGTGCGAAAGCGCAGATCGGTATGACCAATACGGACGCGTTGATTTTCCTGCACCATGACGGTGTCGATGCGTTCCACCGGGTGAGTGTTATAGACACCATTGTCGCTGGCGGTATCATTGAGAATGATATTGTTGTTACCGTCGAGAATTAGTTCGGCGTGACTTATGGATACGTAGGGATCGTCCAGAATGATCTCATTGTGGTAGCCGCGGCCGATGCGGCAGGGAAATTCACCGACACGATGACGCTCGCGGATTTTACCGAAGCGATCCAGAACTTCGATGATTATGGGTGGTTCCATGCCAGCGATTCCAGATAGGTTTTGCCAAAGTTGACGGCATTGTCATAACTGACACCGCCCAGTACCAGAGTGGTTACCAGCCCCTGATGATCTTCCGTCAGTGTTACCGCAGTGAGTACCGCGTCGTAAATACCGCGAAATTGTTTGTATTCGCGCAGACAAAACGCCGTCTTGAGGCGCACAGATTTATGCGTGACAAAATCACTGTGACAATTATATTCCGTCACATCTTCCTTGCCGCCACTGAGCACCACGCCAGGATTGGCAAAATGTTGTTGCAGGACCTGATAGAAACGGAAGGAATTCATGTTTTCGCCGGTGAAGTAATGATGGCTATAACGGATTTCGCCGGTAGCAAAGCGTTGATTCAGAAAAATATCATTTTTGATTGAACAAAATGTACTGGAACCGCGATAGGGTTTGTTTTCCTGATTGGAATCACCCCAACAGTTCAGATAGGCAGCGAGTTTGTCCGGCACGGTATAATCACCCAATTGTTTGCGCGCGAACGGTTTGGCAAGCAGGGCGTGCATGTATTCATCCTGATTGGCCAGCAACTGCCGGCGAACCTCGGCCAGCAAATCCGTGTTGGTGGTTTTGATGTGGGCATCGAGTAATTTTTTCAAAAATTTAACCGGCACCAGAAAACCGATATTGTTGCCCGTCGCAGCCACATTCACACCAACAACCATCCCGGTTTGCGTCAACGATGGACCACCGCTCATGCCCGGATTGAGTGCACCGGCGAGCAGGATGCGCTCGTGCATGGTGTCATCGGTAAGACCATTGTAGGTGCTCTCAACAATCGTCATCCCCAGGTCCAGTGGATTGCCTAACGTATAGATACGTTCACCTTTGTTGATGTCGTTGCTGGCAAGTTCCAGATGCGGAGTGGATTGGATTTGACCGTCGAGAACGGCCAAATCATGAATGACATCGATGTTATCCAGTCTGGCGGGATGCACCTTGCCATCGTGCATGACGTACTCGATACGATATTGTTTTGGATCAAAGATGTGTTTGGAGACGACGTGGTAATTCGTGACGATGGTACCGAGCTTGTCGACAAAAAATCCGCTACCCAGCGTGGATTGCGCATTGGTCGAGGTATCGACAATGCGAATTTGCAATAACCGATCTTTGTAGTGGCTAAAGATCGTTTGAGTTTCAACCGCCTGGCTGTATGCACTGCTGACAAGCAGGCATATAAAAAACGCACTTGATTGAAATAAGCGATGGAATAAACGTGAGCGCATGAGTATTAGCTATTATGGAGTAGCGCGGAGTTTTTGCAACAGACAGGCCAGCGCCTGGCCACGGTGACTCAAGTCATTTTTGCGGTCGGGCGGTAGTTCGGCGCTGGTGCAGTTTTCGCTGGCAATAAAAAAAATCGGATCGTAACCAAAGCCATTGCTACCGCGCGGCGTGTCGATAATCGTGCCTTCCCAGGTGCCCTGACAGATCAACGGCGTGGGATCGTTGCCATGTCGCATATAGACCAATAAACACTGAAAGCGCGCCGCGCGATCGTAGGTATCACTATTGCGCAGTGCCATTAATAATTTTTGCAGGTTTGCGGTATCGCCGGCACCTTGACCCGCATAGCGCGCCGAATAAATACCCGGTGCGCCATTTAATGCATCGACTTCGATTCCCGAATCATCGGCAATCGCCGGCAAGCCGGTAAGTTGCGACGCATGCCGCGCCTTGATGATCGCATTCTCGACAAAGGTCAAACCGGTTTCTTCGACTTCCGGCACATCAAATGCAGCCTGTGATACAACCTCAAAACCGGCATTGGCCAGCAATTGATTGAATTCGCGAGTCTTGCCGGGATTGTTGCTGGCCAGGACAATCTTTTTCATGTGGACAGAACTTCACGTTGTTTGGTAATTAATTGTGCGATGGAATTTTTACCCAAGGCCAACATTTGCTGCAATTGAATTTCTGAAAACGCACCATCTTCGGCGGTGCCTTGAATCTCAATGAATCCGCCGGCGTCGTTCATGACAATATTCATGTCGGTGTCACATTCTGAATCTTCGGCGTAATCCAGATCGGCAACCGCAACACCGTTAAATACACCGACGGAAATCGACGCGATGTGATGTTTGAGCGGGTTGGTAGTAAGATTATTTTTAGCACGTAAGTGTGCAATCGCATCCGCGAGTGCAACAAAGCCGCCGGTGATCGATGCGGTGCGTGTGCCGCCATCAGCCTGGATCACATCGCAATCGATCACGATGGTGTTTTCCCCCAACGCCTGCAGATCCACGGCGGCACGCAGTGAACGACCAATTAAACGCTGAATTTCCATGGTGCGACCACCTTGTTTGCCTTTGGCTGCCTCGCGGCTCATGCGCGAACCGGTAGAGCGCGGCAACATGCCGTATTCGGCTGTGATCCAGCCGGTGCCGCTGCCTTTGAGAAATCCCGGTACGCCTGTACTGGCGCTGGCGGTACAGATCACCTGGGTATCGCCAAATTCAACTAATACGGCGCCTTCAGCATGTTTGGTATAACGGCGCGTGAGTTTGACAGGACGGATTTGCTCAGGGGTTCGACCGCTGGGACGCATGATGTTTACCTTAAGAAATAAATGAAAGCGGAGTATATCAAATAACGTGGTTAACTCGAACCACACATAGACGTATTGGCTAAATTAACTGACCAGCAGCGGCGGCATCGGGCAATCCCAGCTTGCCGATAAGGCACGTAATAATTCAACTTCTTTGACAGCGACGATTGCGTCGTGGCTAATGACTTGGGCGCAGGCTTTGATCGCAATGGGTTTATCCAGCGGCCGCAATGATTGTAAACGGTCGACAGCTTGTTGAAAGGTATTGGCAGTGATTTTGTCGGGCGGTAAATAACTCACGCCGTTAAGCAGAAATTTGTCGGCAATTGTTTTGATGAGGGATTGTTGCCCCTGCCCGGAGTCGAGCTGGGCAAACATGGACAACACTATGCTGAGATCATCACTGCAGTTGCTGATTCGGGTTAAGGTGTGCGTGGTAGCGCTGCGATGGAAAAATGTCGCGACCTGATGATTGATAATCCGTTTTAAACACCATTCAAACAGGCTGGTCTTTTTATCTAGAGCGATGTATTCATCCAGTTGTCGTAAAAATGCATCGGCAGCGTCAGCTGAGCCTTGTTTGAGGCTGCCAACGCAAATATCAATCAGCGGTAAACGCAACCGCTCTGGTAATGTTTCGAGTATGGGTAAAATCGTGCTGTGTTCAGCGCGTTTGTTTTTGATGGCCTGCTGTGCGGTGGGATGCAGTGTGGCAGACAGGCTGGTTTGTGATAGCACCAGCGCTAACAGAATTTGTGCGGCGCCCTCCGGTGTGCGTGAAGTATCAATGAGTGGCAACGGCATGGTTTGCATCAATTGCTGGGTATAACCAAGATGCTCTGTATCAATGGTACCGATATGTGCAATACCGGCGAGGACGGCAGCGGCTTTCACCATGTTTTCGCCAGGCGGCGGTGGCGCACCGGGCTTGATTGTATCGGATTCATTTTCAGACGTTGGTTCAACATGGGTAATAAATTTTCCATCCCAGCGCGGCTCAATCCGTTTTATCCGGATTTCCAGTGGTGGATGTGTTGCCCACCAACTTGCCGCGTAGTGTTTGCCTTCGGCAAATAATAAATGGGTAACTTCATCGACATGGACGTTTTCCAACAGGCTGCCGCTGGTGCCGCCAATGATTTTCAGTGCATCAGCAATGCCGTCCGGATTACGTGTAAATTGTACTGCAGCTGCGTCAGCCAGAAATTCACGTTGGCGTGAAATCGCGGCCTTGATCAAATTACCAAAAAAGATTCCGCCGTAACCTAATATCACCAGCCCCAGACCAATACCAAATAATCCGGCGGCTGCACGTCCATCGGCATGCCGTGCACCGCGCATCGCATAGTAACCGAGTAAGCCGATAACCAGGATGCCGTGCAGAATGGCAATCAAATTTAAATTCAAACGGGCGTCGCCATTAAAAATATGGCTGAATTCATGGGCAATCACGCCTTGCAGTTGATCGCGACTGAGTCGGGTAAGCGCTCCGCGTGTGATAACGATCACCGCGTCGGCGGGGCTATAACCTGCAGCAAAGGCATTGATTGCGTTTTCTTCGAGGAGATATACCGGTGGAATAGGCGTGCCGGAGGCCAAGGCCATTTCCTGCACGACATTCAACAGGCGTTTTTCCTGAAAGTTACCGGTTGTGTTGGAGATCAATCGTCCCCCCAGATGTTCAGCAATCACGGCACCACCGGCGCGCAGTGTCAGCCATTTATACAAGGTGGAAAAAATAACGATGCCAATAATGGCGAGCGTGATGAACCAGAATAATTTGGAATTAACATAGCTGACGGGATCCGCCACGATATGCGTTACCCGTCGTCCATGTCGCGTGCTGCTCTGGCTGAAGGCAAACACGAAATAAAAGATACTATGCGTTATCGCCAGCAAGCTGATGATCGCCAATGTCAGATAAACCACCAGCTTGCGGGTATGCACCCGCGCCTGCTGTTGCTGACTGAAAAAATCCATTTAACGGATTATTAGAAGCTGACTTTGGGCGCCGCCTGAATCGCCTGATGATCTTCAAATTCCAGCAAGCTGGCATCCGGTCCATGACCAAACATGCCGGCAAAGATAATCGGCGGGAAGGATTGTTTGAAATTGTTGTAGGCCATGACCGCGTCGTTAAATGCCTGGCGTGCAAAGGACACCTTGTTTTCGGTGCTGGTGAGTTCTTCGGATAACTGCATCATGTTCTGGTTGGCCTTCAAATCCGGATAGGCCTCCATCACCACATTGAGTTTACCCAGGGCCTGACCCAGCGAAGCTTCGGCCCCGGAGAGTTGCGCCACGGCCTGGGCGTTGCCCGGATCTTGTTTGAGAGCCTGCAAACCCGCGAGCGCGGTATTTCTGGCGGCAATCACCGCTTCCAGAGTTTCGCGTTCGTGTTTGAGGTAACCCTTGGCGGTTTCCACCAGATTGGGAATCAGATCATAACGGCGCTTGAGCTGCACTTCGATCTGCGCAAAGGCATTCTTAAAGCGATTACGCAGTGCGACCAGGTTATTGAAAATACTGACTACGTAAAAGACGATAACGAGAAGTATAACCAGAAATATTATTGCGCCTGTCATGGGTGCCTCCGTTTAATTAACTGTTTTTTTCAATCCTGGCCGGGTGAGATGGTATCTGGCGTTGAAACGTTCGATTCAAGCGACCGGGTTATTTACCGCGCATATTTTTGCCCATCTCATCTTCGTAGATCTTGAAGGTTTCCTCGATCACGTCGATTGCGGTCTGCACCGGGTCGGCACGTACCACCTGTTTATCGTACGATTCGTTCAGCGCCTTGCCGACCAATTGCAGCGATAGTATCTGGATGGCGGCGGCGGTGATGTTGTCAGAGTTGGGATAACTTTTTTCTTCGGCGCGTTCGGCGGCTTTGTTCAACGCATCACTGAATTTGCCTTCCATTAATATGGATCCCATCAACATGTCATCCAGCGGTTCCCATAAGCCATCGGAGCAGAGCATCAGGATATCGCCGACGTGTAATTGTACTTCATTGCTGACGGTGACTTCGGGTACTTCGGTGGTGAGGCCGATGCAACGCGTCATATAATTTTTCATCGGATGCGAATCGCGCTTGCGCATACTGATGCGGCCTTTCTCGTACAGGCTTTCCACCACGGAATGATCGCGGGTGCGATAAATCGGTACGCCGCCGCGGAATAAATACAGACGGCTGTCACCGACATGCGCCCACCAGGCAACACCTTCCTGAATCAGACACACTACCGCGGTTGTGCCCGGATTGATCGGTGGATTCTGGAAACGTCCGGCATCGATCACCGCAAAGTGGGCTTTATGCAGAACATGAGTGAGAAACTGCTTGGGATCGGCGATCGGCAGTTGGACATCCTTGAATTCCTTGGCGAGGACATTAATCAGCGTTTGCGCAGCAATTTCACCGCCGACTTTGCCACCGAGGCCATCACCGATGCCCAGTAACACGGTATTGTCGCGCTCAAGCACCGCCACCCGATCCTGATTGATGGTGCGGTTACCTAAACGTGATGTGCGGCCAATAATGTATTGCATAGTTAAAAGTTAAATAAACGTTTCTTGTCTTGTCGCGGCGACTTGCCATTTAAGGCATTGATCAACTCATCGACAGTTTGCGGGCGTAATAACGGATCAACTTCCATTGCCCAATCGATGGCTTCCAGCAAGTGGGATGAATAGCGTTTTTTAAAGGCACTGGCGGCCGGTTTTAACATGTCTTTCTCACGGCGTTCGGGCGAAGGCGGCGGAGCTGTCCCTTCAATGGAAGCACGCATGGTCGCGCCCATTGCATAGAGATCGGTCCAGGGACCCACATAACCACCGGGATCAAGTTGTTCAATCGGTGAAAAGCCCGGCGTCACGACCTGATTGGGCTGGAACTGACGGGTTTGCATGATTTCATGCACCGCACCGAAATCCAGCAACAAGGGATTGGCGCCGGAGCGTAAATGGATGTTGCCGGGTTTGATGTCCAGGTGTAACAGCCCCTGACTATGAATGACTTTTAAACCTTCCAGCAGTGGCAGAAACACCGCCTTGATGAAGGGCTCGCTGAGATTGCCTTTATGCTTCTTTATATACGTCTGCAGATTAACGCCTTCCTCGTACTCCATCACGATGTAGACTGTATCGTTGGCGCGGAAGAAGTTAATCACATTAACAATATTCGGGTGTTTGAGCGTGGTGAGCGTATTGGCTTCCTGAAAGAACAGGCGTCGGCCGTGGGTAAAACGATCGTTATTTTTCTCTTCACGGCACACCACCGCCATATTGGGGGCACGCATGGCCAGGCTGCTGGGCATGTATTCTTTTATTACCACCAATTGATTGGTGCGATTGGATTTGGCAAGGTACACAAGGCTGAAGCCGCCCCCGCCGAGAACTTGCTCAAGGACGTACTCATCCACGGTGGTACCAGGTGGCAGGGCAAATTCGGACGTATTATTCATAAAATGAAATCATGGACTCACGCAATCAAGCCAAGGGTAGCACAACTATTTATAAGCAGGCACCCCACGAGGCTGCAAACCATTTAAAATGTGAACCGAACACGCAACCGGGGAACCAGCCATGATACGCAGCATGACCGCTTTTGCACGCAGTGAGTCGACCAACCCGTGGGGAACATTAACCCTGGAGTTGCGTTCAGTGAACCACCGCTATCTGGAAACATCATTTCGTTTGCCCGATGAGTTGCGACCGCACGAAGGTCGTTTACGCGAATTGATCCAGCAACTGTTGCAACGCGGCAAAGTGGACTGCACTGTGCGTTATCAACCGGCAGGTGTCGATGCCAAAGGCCTGCAGGTAAATCAGCAATTGGTACAGGAACTCGCCAGGGCCTGTGAGCAGATCCATACCGTATTTAAAGAACATCGTGCCGTCAGTGCTTTGGAAGTATTGCGCTGGCCGGAAATATTACAAGCACCGCAAGTGGATCCGGATGAGTTGCAACAAGCCCTGATGAAACTGGTGAACAAGGCGTTGCAGGAAATGTTGTCAATGCGGCAACGCGAGGGTGACAAACTCAAACAATTAATTTTGACGCGGCTTGATGCCATGCACGAGATCGTCACGCAAGTGCGCGCGGTATTGCCCGAGATTCGACAACTGTATCGGGAAAAATTACTGGCGCGTCTGCAGGATCTGAAAATTGATTTCAACACCGAACGTTTTGAACAGGAACTGGTGTTGCTGGCGCAGAAAATGGATGTCGATGAGGAGCTGGATCGTCTCACCACGCATATCAGCGAGATCCGTCATGTGTTACAAAGCAAGGAACCCGTCGGGCGGCGTCTGGATTTTCTGATGCAGGAACTCAATCGCGAAGCCAATACGCTCGGTTCCAAGTCGGTGGATATCCGTACCACCAACGCATCGGTGGATCTCAAGGTACTGATCGAACAGATCCGTGAACAAGTACAGAATATCGAATAGACACGAGCAATCACCATGACACAGGCTAACGGCACACTCTATATATTCTCGGCGCCATCGGGCGCCGGCAAGACTTCGCTGGTGAAGGCGTTGCTGCAACAGACTGCCGGCATCGGTGTATCGGTGTCGCACACCACACGTAAGCCGCGACCCGGTGAACTAGATGGGGTGAATTATCATTTCATCGATATTCCCAACTTTGAAAAAATGGTTGCGCAATCCGCCTTTGTAGAACACGCCAAGGTGTTCGATAACTACTACGGTACATCCAAGGCAGCGGTGGAAACGCAACTGGCTAAAGGCCAGGATGTGATTCTGGAAATCGACTGGCAGGGGGCACGGCAGATCCGTCGCTGGCGCGCCGATGCGGTAGGTGTTTTTATTCTGCCGCCGTCACGGGCGGCCTTACTGCAGCGCTTGCAGGGTCGGCAAACCGACAGTGACGAGATCATCGCCCGGCGTATGCGGGATGCGGTCGCGGAAATGCGCCATTACGCTGAATACGATTACGTGCTGGTTAACGCCGATTTTGCCGCCGCGGTGATGGAATTACAGGCTATTGTGACCAGTCAGCGCCTGCGTTTGTCCCGCCAAAGCCAGGCTTTAGACGGTGTTTTGGCGGAGTTGCTGGCGGACTGACCACAATCATGTATAATTTCGCCCACCTCGAGTAGGCGGTTCCTATCCTTTTATATATATCCCGGAGTAAAGCATGGCACGCGTGACCATTGAAGATTGTTTAGATCATGTAAAAAACCGTTTTGAACTGGTACTGCTGGCCAGTAAACGTGCCCGTCAGCTTGCCTATGGCAAGGAATCCGCACTGCCCTGGGAAAACGACAAGCCCACCGTGCTGGCGTTACGTGAAATCGCCGAAGGTCTGGTCGATGTGGCGATTCTGGATTTGCCGGATGAACTTCCCATGCCGACTCAGGAACGTGCTGCGCATAGCGATATCCTGCAGGAAGATATTGAAAATGTACCGGGTGTACAGATCGAAAAGGCCCCGGTCATTGAAGCACCTGCCGCCGCTGCACCCGAGTCCGACGAGGACAGCATTTAAGGCGGTCTGGCAATTGCCACGCCACTGACAGAGCTGGGGGTGAATGACCCTACTGCGTTTCGCATCAGTCATCTATGCGAAATGCTGGAAAAATATCTGGAGCCCGATCAAATCGCTGAGGTTTATCGGGCTTATTTATTTGGCGCGGAAATGCATGATGGTCAGCATCGCAACAGCGGTGAGCCTTACATCTATCATCCACTCGCGGTAGCGCGCATCCTGGTGGAGATGCGCATGGATCACAAGAGCATCATCGCCGCAATCCTCCACGATGTCATTGAAGATACCCCAACCGCCAAAGAACAACTCGTCAGTCTGTTTGGCAGCGAAGTCGCCGAACTGGTTGATGGCGTCAGCAAACTTACCCATATCGAATTCGGCAGCCGCCGTGAAGCGCAGGCAGAAAATTTTCGCAAGATGATGCTGGCGATGACCAAGGATATCCGTGTCATCTTAATCAAGCTTGCCGATCGCCTGCATAATATGCGTACGCTGACGTCGATGTCATTGGAGAAACGCCGTCGCATCGCTCACGAGACACTGGAAATTTATGCGCCGATTGCCAATCGTCTCGGCATGAATCAGGTGCGCCTGGAACTCGAAGATCTTGGGTTCGCCGCATTGTATCCACTCCGTTCCAGAGTGCTGGCAGATCATATTCGCAAGGTGCGCGGTAATCGCAAGGAGATTGTTAAAAAAATCGAACAATCGCTCACCGAACGTCTGCGGCAGGAAAATCTGCAAAGCGTGGTGATAGGCCGTGAAAAGCATTTAAACAGCATCTATCAGAAGATGAGTGGCAAACATTTGTCCTTCAATGAAGTGACGGATGTGTATGCGTTTCGAATTATCGTGGATAGCGTCGACATGTGTTATCGCGTGCTCGGCGCGGTGCATAATCTGTATAAACCCGTGCCGGGCAAATTCAAGGATTATATAGCGATCCCCAAAGCCAATGGCTATCAGTCATTGCACACCGTGTTGTTCAGTCCGTATGGTGTGCCGATTGAAGTACAGATCCGCACCGAAGACATGCATAAGGTTGCCGAGGGTGGTATTGCGGCACACTGGTTATACAAGAGTGGTGATGAGGCTGGTAGCAATGCTGCCGCGCGCGCGCGGCAATGGTTACACAATGTGTTGGAAATTCAACAGCACGCCGGTAACTCGGTGGAGTTTCTTGAGAACGTCAAGATCGATTTGTTTCCGGATGAAGTCTATGTGTTCACCCCCAAGGGCGAGATCCGGGTATTACCCAGTGGTGCCACCGCAATTGATTTTGCTTATGCCGTGCATACCGATGTCGGTAACCGTTGTGTCGCCGTGAAGATCGATCGACGCCTGACGCCATTGCGTACGGAGTTGCATAATGGTCAGACGGTGGAGATCATTACTTCACCGGGCGCACGACCTAATCCTGCCTGGCTCAATTTCGTGCAAACGGTGAAAGCGCGGTCGAATATCCGCAATTACCTGAAGAATCTCAAACAGGATGAAGCGGTGCGTCTGGGGCGACATCTGCTCAATAAGAGCCTGGAGCCTTACGAGTTTGACGTGGACAAACTCGACGAATTACGCATTACCAAGGTGCTCAAGGAATTTAATCTGGCCAGTCTCGATAATCTGCTGGAAGAAATTGGTCTGGGTAATCAGATGTCGATCGTGATTGCGCGAGCTTTCATGTACGGTGAGGAAGAACGTAGCAGTACGGTCGGTGAAAAGGAACGGCCGCGACCACTGGCGATCAAGGGTACGGAAGGTGCGGTGGTGACGTATGCGAAATGCTGCCGACCGATTCCCGGTGATCCGATCCTTGGGTTCGTCAGTTCCGGCCGTGGTATTGTGATTCACTCGCAGACTTGCAAGAACGTGGCGGAATACCGCAATCGACCGGAAAAATGGATCGATGTGGAATGGGAAGATAAGGTGGAAGGCGACTTCCCGGTGGAATTGCGCTTGCTGGTGCAAAATCAGCGCGGCGTATTGGCCACGGTCGCTGCCGTTATTGCCGAAACCGAATCCAATATTGAAAGCGTCAGTATCGACGAACGCGATGGTTCGCAATCCGAATTACGCTTTACTGTCACCGTCAAGAATCGTGTCCACCTTGCCCGCGTCATGCGCCGTCTGCGGCATCTGGAAAAGGTGATGCGGATATACCGTGTCACCAAGTGACAGTTATTTGGTTATTAATTCGATGTTTCAAAAACTTGTTCAGTGGCGGGATTGGCTGTCTGTGCCCATTCCAGGGATTGATAATTAAAACCGGTTTCGATGGTCGGTTTGATGATCTTGAAATACGGCGAGATATCAAAGTCGCGCGGAGTGAACAGACTGTGGTGACGAATGTGCAGGATCTCTTTCAGTAAATGCTCACCCTGGTTATTGGGTGCAGCGAAGACCGTACTGATCAATGGCAGTATCGGATAGCGTACTTCCTGAAAGGCCTGGGCAATCAGGGTAGAACAGATAGCACGAGTGGGATCACCTGAACCCAGCGCCAGCATGCGACGACGCCATCGCATTGGAACCGGTGGTTGCGGTAACAGGTAGCGCAGCAAATCAAAGATATTTTTTAAATCATACGCCATACCCAGGCTGCTAATCATAAAGTTAACCACCCGGTGGCAATCGTCGCGTGATAAACCAACCGGGCGACAGATGCGGGTATTAAATCCGGCGTATTTACCCAGTGGTACCGCGATGACACCGTGTTGCAAATCCGCTTCGATTAAAGCTGCGGCAGGTTCCTGTGGATTTTCCTGGCGCAACAAATCGCCAACATACAATGTTGCATGCGACCAGGTGGATTGCGTCAGATATTTGATTGCCGTGCTGATGCGATGATTCCCTTCTACCAACAGCACATCGCCCGGACGCAGGCATGCTTGTAAAGTCGCCGGATCAGAAACCGCAAACGGGGTGTACTGCTGGACGGGTTTATCCAGGTAATTTGCCAATGCTCGGCCGAGGGTCCGGCTAACTCGATTCATGTTTGCAGGAATTTATCCTGGTTATCGTCAACATACGGTATGTCCAGGCGGATTGTATAGTTAGTAGACCGCTTGATGATAGTACAGCTTACCCAACTCTCTGCTGGTATTGCCACAACCGCTGGATATAATTCATCTCATCTTTGGTAAAACCTCGACAAGGAAAAAATATGGCACGTACTATCATTCACAGCGACAAGGCCCCCAAAGCCATTGGCACTTATTCACAAGCAGTCAAAGTGGACAATACGGTGTATTTGTCCGGGCAGATTCCACTGGATCCCACCAGCATGGAAATGGTCAGTGGTGACATCGAAGTCCATATCCGACGTGTATTCGATAATCTGCGTGCAGTGGCCCAGGCTGCCGGTGGCGATCTGAAGGATGTGGTGAAACTTAATGTGTTCCTGATCGATCTGAATAATTTCGCCAAGGTGAACCAAATCATGGCGGAATATTTTCAGCAACCATATCCGGCGCGCGCTGCGGTTGGTGTCGCCTCGTTACCGAAAGGCGCGAGCGTTGAGATGGATGCGATCTTGGTGACAAGTAACCAGGGACGAGCGACGAGTGTTTAGACCCGCGTATCGCGTTACTCGTTACTTGTCACTGTATTTATGCTAACTCCGATAACCGAGCTAAAAGGTGTTGGCGCGCGTTTGGCTGAGCGCCTGACGCGATTGAATGTTTTTTTTATCGAAGACCTGCTGTTCCATTTACCGTTTCGCTATGAGGATCGTACTCGCCTGGTGCCTGTCGGCAGCTTGCGGGCCGGTGATGAGGCGGTTATTCAGGGCACGGTCGAGTTAGCCCAAATCAAATTCGGTAAAAAACGTATGTTGTTGGTGCATGTCACGGATGGCACCGGCATGATCTTGTTGCGATTCTTTTATTTCAATGCACAACAAAAAGAAGCCCTGGCCCGTGGTGTCAGGGTGCGTTGCTTTGGTGAAGTGCGCGCCGGTCCCAAGTCACTGGAGATGGTGCATCCGGAGTACCGCATCGTCGTGGACCCGGAGGAAATTCCCAATGTCGATGAACATCTGACGCCGGTATATCCCACTACCGAACAATTACATCAACTTTCCTTGCGGCAGCTGACGCGCCGTGCATTGGAACAACTGGCACAGGGCAAATTGCATTTGCAGGAATTATTGCCAGCCGCATTGCTGGAGGAGATGCACTATCCGGAATTAAGTGCCGCTGTGCAATATTTGCATCAGCCACCGCCGGATGTGGCACTGGAATTGTTAGAAGAGCGCAATCATCCGATGCAGTTGCGCCTGGCGTTTGAAGAATTATTGGCACAGGCAGTAAGTTTGCGGCAACGTCGTATGCGCGCCCACCGCGAGCAGGCCCCGGCACTTAACTGCGCGGACAAATACACGACGCAATTACAGGCGCAGTTACCGTTTAAATTAACGGATGCACAACAACGTGTGTTTGCCGAGATCCGTGCCGATTTGCACAAGGCCGAACCGATGCAACGTCTGGTGCAAGGCGATGTCGGGTCAGGTAAAACTATCGTGGCAGTCTTGGCGGCATTACAAACCGTGGAAGCGGGTTATCAAGTCGCTTTGATGGCGCCGACCGAAATTCTGGCCGAGCAGCACTATCAAAATTTATTGCGCTGGTTAACGCCGTTAAATATTTCAATCGCATGGATATCCGGTAAATTGAAGGGAAAATCACGTCGCGAGACCGTAGCCGCGCTCACCGCAGGTACGGTGCAGGTTTGTGTCGGTACGCATGCCTTGTTTCAGGAAGATGTGGAATTTGCCAGGCTGGCCCTGGTGATTATTGATGAACAACACCGGTTTGGTGTGCATCAACGTCTGGCTTTACGTAATAAGGGAGTTAAAGCACAACTACATCCGCATCAATTGATCATGACGGCGACACCGATTCCACGTACTCTGGCCATGACGATCTATGCGGATCTGGATGTGTCGGTCATCGATGCGTTACCGCCGGGACGTAAACCGGTGGAAACCGTAGTAGTGCCGGAGTCGCGTCGCAGCGAAATCGTGCAACGGGTTGCGCAGGCCTGTCAGCAGGGACGACAAGTCTATTGGGTGTGCGCCTTGATCGAAGAGTCCGAAGTGTTGCAGTGTCAGGCGGCGGAGGATACGGCACGCGATTTGGCTGAAGCATTACCACAGTTGCGTATAGGACTGTTACATGGCCGTCTGGTGACAGCTCAAAAAGAGCAGGTGATGCAGCAATTCAAGCAGCATCAGCTGGATCTGCTGGTTGCTACCACCGTGATAGAAGTTGGTGTGGACGTGCCCAATGCCAGTTTAATGATCATTGAAAACGCTGAACGGTTTGGCCTGGCGCAGCTGCATCAATTGCGCGGCCGTGTCGGGCGGGGTACGCAGGACAGCGTCTGTGTGCTGTTGTATCATGGCAGCCTGTCGCAATTGGCACGGGAACGCTTAAAGGCAATGCGCGAAACGAATGACGGTTTTGAAATAGCACGGCGTGATTTGGAAATTCGTGGACCAGGTGAAGTGCTTGGCACCAAGCAGACCGGCTTGATGCAGTTACGCGTTGCGGATTTACTCAAACATCAACGTTTGTTACCGGCGGTGAATCGCTGGACCGAGAAATTTATAGTGGAACATCCCGGTGAAGTTGCCGCGTTGATTCAACGCTGGGTTGGCGAGGGGACGCGCTTTGCTGATGTATAAACACCTAAGGCCGTGGCAGTAACCAATATCTTATGCAATTTACATTTCCAGTCTGGCGTACTCAGCAACAAATGTTTGCCACAGCAATTCCGGCAGCCATTGCCTGTTGGTTGTTTGATCCAGGTTCGTTGACGGCGCGGGTAATCGCAGCCTGCCCGGGACGCTTTCATGTGGAAGTATTGTCGCAATCCTGGCAGCGTGCCAGTGTCGATGAGGCGCAGCGCTTGCATATGACTTTGCATGAGCGTGCGCTGATCCGCGAAGTGTATCTATGTTGTGATGCAATCCCGTGGGTGTTTGCGCGTACGATCATGCCGCAGCGCACGTTAACCGGCCGACAGAAATTTCTTGCCCACCTGGGCGCGCGCCCGTTGGGTGCCGTGTTATTCGCCGATCCACATATGCACCGTGATCCAATGGAAGTTACCCATCTGAGTATGAGGCAGCAATTGTTTCATAAGGCAATGCTAAGATCACCCGATGCCGCAAGTGATATCTGGGCGCGTCGCTCGGTGTTTTATCTTGGCGCCAAGCCACTGCTGGTTAATGAGATCTTTTTACCGACGGTGGCACGGTGTAAAGTAAGCGCATCATGAAAAAGCCTCTGTTATCTCCACATGTTCGCGACCGCTTGCGCCAATATTATTATCTGACACGTCTGCATAAACCCATCGGGATCTTTTTACTACTCTGGCCGATGTTATGGGCCTTGTGGATTGCCGGCGCGGGCAAGCCTGCGCCGGGAGTGGTGTTCATATTTGTATTGGGCACGATATTGATGCGCTCGGCCGGGTGTGTGATCAATGATTACGCTGATCGGAATATTGATTCATATGTAACACGTACGCGCGAGCGACCCATCGCCACCGGCAAAGTTACACCTCGCGAAGCGGTACTTTTGTTTGTGGCACTGTGTTTGGTGTCATTCATATTGGTATTGTTTACCAATGCCCTGACGATATATCTGTCGTTTGGCGGTGCACTACTTGCTGCTGTATACCCATTTAGTAAACGCTACACCCATCTGCCGCAGGTGGTACTCGGTATGGCCTTCGCCTGGGCGATTCCGATGGCTTATGCCGCGCAAACCGGCACGATCACCAAACAGACCTGGCTGATCTATGTGATCACCGTGGTGTGGGCGGTGATCTACGACACCATGTATGCCATGGTTGATCGTGAAGATGATCTGAAAATCGGGGTGAAATCCACCGCGATTCTGTTTGGCGATGCGGATCGCATTATTCTGGCAATATTGCAGGGCCTGATGTTGATGGCGCTTTGGTTACTGGGGCATCAGGCCGAGTTACCGTGGCCGTATTCTGCCGGTATCGGTGTGGCAGCGGTATTGGCGGGTTACCAGCAATACCTTATTCGTCGGCGTGATCCCAAGGGTTGTTTTGAGGCATTTTTAAATAATCATTGGTTAGGCCTGGCGGTGTTTGCGGGTCTGGTGTTGAGTTACGCGGGCAAATGACATTCCAGATCACGGGAATATTTCCGGCGAAAACTGTGACATATTGGGCTGACAACGGCGCCCAGTGGTCTAGACTGTAAATTCGGGTATATCGAAGAGGATACTTACTCTTCTGCCGGTTTTTTTTAGGATCACTTATCAATTTTTAGATGTGACAGAATGTTTCGTACTCTACTCATTATTGGCTTTGTGATTTGCAGCAACCTTGCTCTGGCGGGTGGCAGCTCCAATGGATCGGATTATCTGTGGCAACCTGCGTTTGAATTTCAGAAACAGCTGGGAAATGACGAGTCAGCACCGCTATTGGATCGGCAACACAGCACTGCTGCGCGGGTAAACCAGTATAACGCCACCATCAGTTACCCCTGGCGTAATGATGCGGTCAGTCTGGGTCTTGGTATGAATCTGCGGTTTATTGAAGGTGATATCCGCGCCAATGTGGATACCAGCTCCCAGGCTATCAACACAACTGTGCCGATGTTCTATGCCAGTGCTCAATTTAAATTACCTTATAACGGACTCAAGGCCAGTCTGGTCGGTAGTCATATGGAGTACGATCAATGGCGTGCTTATGACTATCGGGCCAAATTAGTCTATTCCTTTGACAGTGGTATCGGCCTGCAAGGTGGCTGGAAATATCAGCAACTCGATCTCGATGCCGGTCAGGAAGCGAAAGGCCGATTTGAGAATAAAGGTCCGTTTGTCGATTTCTTCTGGCGGTTCTAAACCCGCTTTCTCTCTGCACTATATTCTGGTGTCTGTAGTCACTCAGGCAAGCATGCTTCACCGCGATTTAGCTTGACGAAATGCCAGGCAGTCATTATTTTCTGTCTGTACAGAAAATTTCGAAGCCATCATGAAACTGACCCCGATTATGCAGAAATTCATTCTCCACTGGGGCGAGATGGGCACCCGTTGGGGCGTCAATCGCACCGTGGCACAGATCCATGCCTTGTTGTATCTGTCACCGCAGCCGCTGCATGCCGAGGAGATCGTCGAGACGCTGGAAGTGGCGCGCTCCAACGTCAGCACCAGCCTCAAGGAGTTGCAGGGCTGGCATTTGGTGAAGATTGTGCATGTGATGGGTGATCGACGTGATCATTTCGAGTCGGTAAAGGACATGTGGGAAATGTTTATGGTCATCGTTGAGCAACGCAAGCAACGCGAGATCGATCCGACCTTAACCATGTTGCGCAGTTGTGTGTTGGAGGGTGAAGCGGATAAACAAACTCCAGCTGAGATCAAACAACGCATCAGTGCAAGCCTGGAATTTATGGAAACACTGACGGGCTGGTATGAGCAGATGCGTACGGTGCCGCAACCCACCTTGCTCAAATTGATGAAACTGGGTGCCAGGATTACCGCTTTGCTGGGCAGAAAATAATAACTGCTTATCGTTAATTCGCTTCAACCACCCGCGCTATACACCAGACATCGACGCGCTGCACCCCGGATTTTTTTAAGACCCGGGTTATTTCATTGACGGTGTTACCCGTGGTAACGACATCATCCAGCAAGGCGACGTGGCGGTAAGGCAAAGCCTGGCGCAATTTAAAGGCACCGCGCACATTTTCAATTCGTGCGGCTGCATCGAGATCCGATTGTGCTGCGGTTGCGCGAATTCGTTGCAATACATTGCCTGCTACCGGGATATCCAGCCAGCGTGATAACAGCCGCGCAATTTCCAATGCCTGGTTATAACCGCGTTGACGCTGTCGTGATGCATGCAACGGCACCGGCAAAATGATTTCGGGCAGGCCGTGCCCTGATTGCTGTACCGCATTGGCCAGTAGCTGTGCGAATAAACGCGCGTACTGCAATTGTCGATGGAATTTAAACCCCATGATCAACTGTGACATCGGTGGCGCATACTGACTGGTGGCGATCAGTCGATCAAAATCGGGTGGATCGGTTTGACAGCTGCCGCAGCACTGCTCGCTGGGTGCCTCGACTGGTAAGACTAAACCACATTGGGGGCAGGGTCGGTCCAGCAAGGGCAGTGCGTTATGACAGGATTTACACAGATGTTCTCCAATAGGTAAGGGAACATCACAGAGTGGGCAGCTCGATGGCAGCAGTTGGCCAAGAGCGGAAAGTAACCATTGGTTAACCATTGAATTCCCTTTCGGTTGACAGGTATGCTACGCGGCCGTTCCCTGACCATGTTTCCCCAGAATCCAAGTATATGTCCCAGCCCGATAGTCCAACAAGTTCTCGCGTCATTCCAGCACACGCTTCGCGGGCGGCGGCGCGTTATTTTAATTTCGGCAATTTGATTGCAGTGTTGTTGCCAGTGCCGCTGGGTATCTTATGGTTCGGTGCCTCGATGGTGGTGTATGCGATGAACAAGCACCATCCCAATCCCCGTGTAGGGCATTACACCCAACATGCTGCCTACCGATTTTACGGTGTGGTGGGATTTGTGGTGGCGATCGGCGCTTTCTTTGCCACGGGTTTGAAGACCTGGCTGATCACCTGGGCCATCGTTGCACTGATCCTGTTGCCCTGGACACTTTGGGATCTGTGGCAGATTCAAAAAGAACTCTGGCAAGACGTCACTTTTACCAATGAGGAATCTCACCTATGAACGCTGCGTCTGATAAATCCACCGCATTACGCTATGACTGGCAACGTGCCGAGATAGATAAATTATTTACACTACCATTTGCCGATCTGATGTTTGCGGCGCAGCAGGTACATCGTGCGCATTTTGATCCGAATCAGGTACAGGTCAGTACGTTGCTGAGTATCAAGACCGGCCGCTGTCCGGAAGACTGCGCCTATTGTCCGCAGAGTGTGCGCTTTGATACCGGTCTGGAAAGTGAAGAATTGCTGCCGCTCGCAGCCGTGATTGCTTCAGCCAGACAGGCCAAACAAAACGGATCCTCACGCTTTTGCATGGGCGCGGCCTGGCGCAGTCCCAAAGACAAGGATATCGATCGGGTGATCGAAATGGTCACGGCTGTCAAAGCCGAAGGATTGGAAACCTGTCTAACACTCGGAATGTTGACCAAACCGCAGGCGCAACGTTTACAGGCCGCCGGGCTGGATTACTACAATCATAATCTGGATACCTCACCGGAATTTTATCCGGAGATCATCAGTACGCGTACCTATCAGGATCGGCGTGACACGCTGGCGCATGTGCGCGATGCCGGTATGCATGTGTGTTGCGGCGGGATTCTGGGCATGGGTGAGTCACGTGATGATCGCCTGGGATTGTTACAGGAACTTGCCAATCAGCAACCGCATCCCGAGAGCGTGCCAATCAACATGCTGGTGCGTGTTGAAGGAACACCCCTGGCAGAAGCGCAAGCTTTCGATGCGATTGAATTTGTGCGTACCATTGCGGTGGCGCGCATACTGATGCCGCAATCGCATGTGCGGTTATCGGCAGGCCGCGAAGGCATGAGCGAGGAGATGCAGGCGCTATGTTTTCTTGCCGGTGCGAATTCGATTTTCTATGGTGAGAAACTCCTGACCACACCAAACCCGGCGACGGATCGTGATCGTCATCTGTTTGCCAAACTGGGAATCCACGCGCAGTAAACCCGGATGCGCGCGGATCAGTTAGCGAGTTATCTGGCACAGCTGCAACAACAGCAACGCTATCGATCGCGTCTTGTGGTGGAAGGTCCACAAGGTGTCACCGTTTCAATTGCGAATAAAGCACATCTGAATTTTTGCAGTAATGATTATCTGGGGCTGGCCGCACATCCGGATTTAATTACCGCGCTGCAACGTGGTGCGGATCAATACGGTGTTGGCAGCGGCGCATCGCATTTAATTAACGGGCATTCATCGGCACATCACGCCTTGGAAGAAGAGCTGGCGGAGTTCGTGCAACGTCCGCGCGCCTTGTTATTTTCCACCGGCTACATGGCTAACCTCGGGGTGATGACTGCATTGTTGGAAAAAGGCGACCATGTGTTTGAAGATCGCCTTAATCATGCCTCGCTGCTTGATGGTGGTTTATTATCACAAGCACGTTTACAGCGCTATGCGCACAATGATGCACAAGCATTACATGGCAAGCTGGCGGCAAGCCAGGCGCACACCAAACTGGTTGCCAGCGATGGTGTGTTTAGCATGGATGGCGATATTGCCGCGGTTAGTCAACTTGCGCAGGTATGTCATCAGCATGCAGCGTGGTTAATGATCGATGATGCGCACGGATTTGGTGTGCTCGGCAAAAGTGGCCGTGGTACGCTCGAAGCACAGCAGTTAACGCCAGACGATGTTCCCATTCTGATGGGTACACTCGGTAAAGCCATCGGGACTTTTGGCGCATTTATCGCGGGCAGTGAAGAATTGATTGAAACGCTGATTCAACGTGCACGCAGTTATATTTATACCACCGCCATGCCTGCCGCCATTGCCGAAGCAACCCGGGTCAGTTTACGTCTGCTTACAACCGAAGCCTGGCGTCGCGAAAAATTACAGCAGAATATTCAGCGCTTTCGTCAACTGGCCAGTTCGGCTGGTTTGCCATTGATGGATTCGCAGACAGCAATCCAACCTGTCATGTTGGGTGAAGTTGGACGTACCGTGGCTGCAAGTGTGCAATTACGCCAACGTGGAATTTTAATTAGTGCAATACGACCACCGACGGTACCGGAAGGAACTGCACGATTGCGTATTACATTAAGCAGCTTGCATGAATCAGCGCATATCGATCGTTTGATCGATGAGCTGCAGCATGTGTGTAAAGCATAACAATGCCGAATCTATATATTGAGCGATTTGGTAACGGCATACCCATGGTGTTTCTGCATGGCTGGGGTATGCCGCGCAGTTTGTTACGTGGGTTTGCGCAGGAGTTTGCAACACAGCATACGATATGGCTGGTGGATCTGCCTGGCTACGGACAGAGTGATGCGTTAGCCAGGGCCGACGATATACAGGTGTTGGCAAAATTTTTGGCAGAACATTTACCGACTAACGAATCCTATATATTGGTGGGTTGGTCACTCGGTGCTGTCACAGCATTGCAATTAGCAGCTGAATTTCCGCAAGGTATTGTCAAACTGGTTTTGTTTACTGCAACGCCCTGTTTTATGAGCTCGGCGAATTGGTTGCATGGGGTGACGCAAGCTGCATTAGCGCAGGTCGCCGAAGAATTATCAGGTGATTACACCAAGGCAATGAATCGATTTTTACAATTGCAATTAAAAAATCTACCGGCGGCACGCGAAACAATTCGCCAGATAAAAACTCTGCTAGCCGGTGAGGTCGCCCCTGATTCGACTGCATTGCAGCAGGGGCTGGAGATGCTGGCCACAACTGATTTGCGCCAGCAACTGGCAACAATTACCACCCCCACACTGATACTGAATGGTGATCGCGATAGTCTGGTGCCGACGCTGGCAGCACGTTCACTCGCAGAGCAGATGCCACATGCGCAAGCCGTCATTCTTCACGGCGCCGCACACTTGCCTTTTATGACACATGCGACTGCCTGTCGGCGGTGGCTGCAGGAATTTTTACTATGCTGAATTTACTTCCGATCAATAAACGTCTGGCACGGCGATCCTTTGAGCAGGCGGCCGCGCATTATGATGATGCGGCTTTTTTACAACGTGAGATCGCGGATCGATTGTTGGAACGACTGCAATTTATTCGCTTGCGACCCAAACGTATTCTGGATGTGGGAGCAGGCACGGGTTACTGTACCCTGAAGCTATTAAGCGATTATTCACAGGCAGAAATTGTCGCGATCGATATGGCGCAAGCCATGTTGGTACGTGCACAACAACGGTTGTCTTTCTGGCAACGCTGGCGTGGTCGGTGCAAATTTATTGTCGGTGATGTGGAGCGTTTGCCTTTAGCCAGCAACAGTGTTGATATGATTATTTCTAACCTGACGTTGCAGTGGTGTAATGATCTGCCGGCGGCGTTTGCCGAATTCGAACGGGTGCTGACGCCTGGCGGTGCGTTGTTCTTTACAACTTTCGGCCCGGATACCTTGCGTGAGCTGCGTGCAAGTTGGAGCCAGGTAAACGGCTACTCACATGTGAATACGTTTATCGATATGCATGATGTGGGTGATATGTTGTTATCGAGCCGGCTTGTCGAACCGATTATGGATTCTGAGCAACTGACGGTAACTTATACAGAGATCATGAAGTTGATGCGTGATCTCAAGCAAATAGGCGCGCACAATGTCACTGCGCAACGCCCGCGAGGGTTGACCGGCCGCCAGCAACTGCAACAGTTGCAACAAGCCTATGAACAATTTCGAATTGATGGTGTGTTACCTGCAACCTATGAGGTCGTCTATGGCCATGCATGGAAAGTGCAGTGATTCTATGAATGGATTTTTTATCACCGGCACCGATACCGGCATTGGTAAAACCTATGCAACGGTGTTGCTGACGCAACAATTAATTGCACAAGGTTATCGTGTTGCAGCCCTCAAGCCGGTGGCGAGCGGTGCGAATCAGGTTGCAGGTGAATTACGCAATGATGATGCGTTGCAATTGCAGGCCGCCAGTAATGTCGAACTCAGCTATGCAGAGGTCAATCCATATTGTTTCGCACTACCATTGCCTCCGCATATTGCCGCAAGCCAACAAAAAATAACAATTGATTTGGCAAAAATTACAACACAAGTGTCGCAAGTGCAGTCACTGGCTGATTTTGTACTGGTTGAAGGAGTTGGTGGCTGGCACGCGCCATTATATAACGATATGACAGTTGCCGATCTCGCGCAGCAGTTGCAGTTACCTGTGCTGTTGGTAGTGGGATTACGCCTGGGTTGTATGAGCCATGCGTTATTGAGCGCAAATGCAATCGTGGCGAGTGGTTGTGAGTTGGCAGGGTGGATTGCTAACAACATTGATCCGGGTTATAGCGTTGTTATCGAATCCATTACGTATCTGCGTACGCAGATCCATGCACCTTTTTTGGGTTGCATAACGCACAACGCAGCAGAAAATATTGTGCACAATGAGTTCATGCTGCACACCATTGTGCCGCATCGAGAAGTTTAACGGTTTAGTCAGTTTCTATTTTTGAAACAAGCACTTGGCAAATTCACGCGAATTTTGTATGTTTTGTACGGCGCTAACAAACACAAAAAAAGTAAGTTAAGTCGATAAGAATATTAGCAATTACTTCTATATCGGCAAATTATAGACGTATATCATACTTTTTTATTGCGGCAGGTTGTCGCATGCTATAGCATGCCGCCGCGCGAGTAACACGAAAAAAGCGGTAAATTTAACCGGTTTTTTTAATGCACAATAAAATAGATAAAACGGGAGAAGATACCTGCGATACCTCCAGCATCCAGCAGGCAGAATTCATGCAGATTTTCAGTTTAATTTTCTTAAAGTTCCCAACCTAAGAGGTGAGTATGTCAGTAACAAAGACAACTAAAATACTCCGTAGCCTGTTTGCAGCGGCATTGCTGTGCGGGCCGGCGCTGGCAATGGCAGGGCTCAATATGCATCGTGGTGTTACAGTTAACAGCCATGATATGTATGACTTGCATATGCTGGTGTTGTGGATATGTGTTGTAGCCGGTATTGCTGTGTTTGGTGTGATCATTTATTCGCTTATCAATCACCGCAAGTCCAAAGGCGTTACCCCCGCCACGTTCCATGAAAGCACCACAGTAGAAGTTATCTGGACCGTAATCCCATTTGTTATCCTGGTATCAATTGCGGTTCCAACCACCACATCGTTGCTGCGTTATGAAGACATGTCGAATACCGACATCGATATCAAAGCTACCGGCTGGCAGTGGAAATGGGAATATGAATATATTGGTGACAAGATCACTGATAGCAATGGTGTGAAGTTCTTTAGCCAATTGGATAAAGAAAGCAATGATGCTCGCCAACTTAAATCTAATGTCGATGTTACCAAGATCGATCATTACCTGTTGAATGTGGACAATCCTTTGGTGGTTCCCGTTGGCAAAAAAGTTCGTATCCTCACCACAGGTAAAGACGTTATTCATGCCTGGTGGGTGCCTGAACTGGGTGTCAAGCGCGATGCAATCCCTGGTTTTATCAATGAAAGCCAATTCAAAGTCGAGCAAGCTGATTGGGATAAAGTTCAGAAAGATGGCGAAGCCATTTTCCGTGGTCAATGTGCCGAATTATGCGGTAAGGATCACGGCTTTATGCCCATTGTGGTTAAGGTTGTCTCGGAAGATAAATATAAAGCCTGGGTTAGCGCACAAAAGAGCGCAGCTGCAGCATCTGCTGTAGATTCGGGTAAAGTCTGGACCAAAGACGAGTTGATCAAGCACGGTGCTGAAGTCTATGCCAAGAACTGCGCAGCCTGTCACCAGCCTGGCGGTGAAGGCATGGGACCATTCCCGGCACTCAAAGGCAGCAAAATTGCCAAAGGCCCAATCGCAGGACATATCAATATTGTCGTGAAGGGCAAACCCGGTACGGCAATGGCACCCTTTGGCGCTATGCTAAACGATGCGGATATCGCCGCAGTTATTACCTATGAACGTAATTCATGGGGCAACGATATGGGCGATATGGCACAACCTTCTCAAATTAAAGCAGCACGCTAAGTGCGGAGGACGTAGACAATGAGCGATAATCATCATCACGACCATCCAACAGGTATCAAACGTTGGTTGTTTACGACCAACCATAAGGATATCGGTACCTTATACCTGTGGTTTTCTTTCATCATGCTGCTCATCGGCGGTGCATTTGCAATGGTCATCCGTGCCGAGCTGATGTATCCGGGCATGCAAATTGTGGATCCGAACTTCTTTAACATGATGACGACCATGCATGGTCTTGTCATGGTGTTCGGCGCCATCATGCCTTCAACAGTAGGTCTGGCCAACTGGTGTATTCCGATGATGATCGGCGCACCGGATATGGCACTGCCTCGTATGAATAACTGGAGCTTCTGGATTCTGCCGTTTGCGGCAACCATGCTGGTCGCACCCATGTTCATGGGCGGACATTTCATGTCTGGCCAAGGTCCCGCCTTCGGTTGGACATTCTACGAACCGCTGTCCGGTCAAAACGACAAGCTGGCGTTCTTCGTGTTCGCGGTGCATTTGTTGGGTATTTCCTCCATCATGGGCTCAATCAACATTATCGCCACCATTCTCAAC
Source organism: Gammaproteobacteria bacterium (assembly GCA_024641475.1). GTDB lineage: Bacteria > Pseudomonadota > Gammaproteobacteria > UBA6429 > Thiohalophilaceae > JACQBC01. The sequence continues at coordinate 62,206 of JAHECZ010000004.1, read as the reverse complement.
ATGCGTGCCCCCGGCATGACCTTGATGAAAATGCCGATGTTCGTCTGGACCTGGTTAATTACCGCCTTCCTGTTGATTGCGGTGATGCCGGTTCTGGCTGGCGCAGTGACAATGATGTTGACCGATAAATATTTCGGTACCAGCTTCTTCAACGCCGCGGGCGGTGGTGATCCGGTATTGTTCCAGCATGTATTCTGGTTCTTCGGTCATCCCGAGGTTTACATCATGATTCTGCCGGCATTTGGTATCGTGTCGCAGATCATCCCGACCTTTGCGCGCAAGAAGTTGTTTGGTTATGCGTCGATGGTGTATGCCACCGCTGCGATTGCCTTCCTGTCGTTCATCGTGTGGGCGCACCACATGTTCACGGTAGGCATGCCGGTTGCCGGTGAGTTGTACTTCACCTATGCGACGGTAATGATTGCCGTACCAACTGCAGTAAAGGTATTCAACTGGACCGCTACTATGTGGAAAGGTGCGATGACCTTCGAGACTCCGATGCTGTGGGCAATTGCGTTTGTCATTCTCTTCACGATCGGTGGTTTCACCGGCTTGATGCTGGGTGTGGCAACGTCTGACTTCCAGTATCAGGATACCTACTTTGTGGTTGCACACTTCCACTACGTATTGGTAACCGGCGCACTGTTTGCCATCATCGGTGCGGTGTATTACTGGTTGCCGAAGTGGACTGGTCACATGTACGACGAGAAATTATCAAAGTTGCACTTCTGGATGTCGACCATTTCCGTGAACGTGTTGTTCTTCCCACAACACTTCCTGGGTCTGGAAGGCATGCCACGGCGTATCCCTGATTACAACCCGATGTTTGCGGATTGGAACTTTGTGTCTTCGATTGGTGGTTTCGTCTTCGGTGCATCACAAATCCTGTTCCTGTTCATCGTGATCAAAACGATCCGTGGCGGTGCCAAGGCTACGAGTCAGGTTTGGGAAGGTGCAGAAGGTCTGGAGTGGACGGTGGCATCACCGGCGCCATACCACACTTTTGAAAATCCACCTGCAATTAAGTAATTCCACAGGAAGGGTTTACCTCAGGTAAACCCTTCCTGGTTATTACACTAAAGGTATTGATAATGGAACGAAACGCCAAAACCAATCGCGCTAACATGATCGTGGTGCTCGTTGTTGGCATGTTGGCGTTGTTCTTTTATGTTATGACGTTTTTGCAGCAGGGTTAAGCTCAATGCAAAGCAAGCCACATCAACGCACGGTTATATTGTTTTCAACCATTGCTTTGTTGATGTTTGGTTTTGGTTACGCACTGGTACCACTCTACAATGTGTTTTGTAATGTGTTTGGATTTAACGGCCGTAATGAAGCAATCGATAACGGCACCTACAATCCACGTGCAGAAGCGGCGCGAGTACTTAAGGAAGGTGTCGATAAAACTCGTACCGTGACCGTACAGTTCGTTGCGAGTGAAAACCAGGATCTACCCTGGGAATTTCATCCAATGACCGGATCGATAGACGTGCATCCTGGTGAAGTTACTCAGGTTAAATTTTACGCAAAGAATTTAAGTGATAGAACCGTGGTTGCTCGTGCAGTTCCGAGCATGCGACCCAGCGAAGGTGTGAAGTATTTTACCAAGATGGAATGCTTCTGCTTCAACAACCAGGTTTTTAAACCGGGTGAAGTGAAAGAGATGCCGTTAATTTTTATTGTTAACCGGAATTTGCCTAAAAAAATCCAACGGTTAACCCAGGCATATACTTTTTTTGATACCAAGTTAAGCGCTGAATCCATGGCGGATGTAAAAGCTGTTCAACCAGCCGCACCGCCTGGCTGAAATACAACGATTACGCAACATAAACAAGATTCACTAGACTTAAAAATCCAGAGAGAGGTAAACATGGCAGAACAAAAATATTATCTACCACAACCGAGCCATTGGCCGCTCGTCGGGTCAGTGGGATTATTTACTACCACGTTTGGTTTTGCGATGGCGTTGCCTAGCAAATCAGGTGATCCTATCGGTAGTCTGGCGATGATGTACATCGGCATGGCTATTCTGGCATACATGCTGTTTGGCTGGTTCAGTACTGTTATACGTGAAAGCGAAAGCGGGAAATACAATGCGCAAGTGGATATGTCATTCCGCATGGGTATGATGTGGTTCATTTTCTCCGAAGTCATGTTCTTTGCGGCATTCTTCGGTGCCTTGTTCTACGCACGGCAATTGTCGGTACCTTGGCTGGCTGGTGCAGATCCGGGAACCAATGAATTATTGTGGAAAGGCTTTGAAAAAAGCTGGCCTTTACTGAGCACACCAGAAATGGCGGTGAAGCCCGAAGCGGAATTGACTTTTGCCAAAGCCAAAGATGTCATTGGCGCTTGGGGTGTACCTTTCTATAACACCCTTATCCTGCTGACCTCTGGTGTCACTGTCACATTTGCACATTGGGCACTCAAGAAACAAAATCGTAGCGCGCTGATATTCTGGTTGCTGGCCACGGTCGTGTTGGGCTTCTTATTCGTTACGTTGCAAGCGGGTGAATATGGTGAGGCCTATAAGCACCTGAATCTGAAATTGAGCTCAGGTATTTACGGCACAACATTCTTTATGTTGACTGGCTTCCATGGTTTGCATGTAACGATTGGTGCCACCATGCTGTTGATCATGTTATTCCGCGCCATTAAAGGCCACTTTACTCCAGAACATCACTTCGCGTTCGAAGCTGCCGCCTGGTATTGGCATTTTGTGGACGTCGTTTGGTTAGGTTTGTTTATCTTTGTCTATTGGCTGTAAGTTATCAGCCTGAGGCAATGGAAGGGTGCCGCGTCATTTCGGCACCCTTTTTTATTTGTAGAGAAATAACATGCTGGTAGAGAATCTCAAGTATCGGTGTAACGATAAATCAGAAACCACTATGTGGCTTGATGAGACCGGCTTTATAGCTAATCATCAGTAGTATGATGAGCGCGATCGATAACGCGATGCGCATACTCAGTGCTCTTACGGTGCGAGTACTTTGGCCGCGGTCTTTGACCAAAGCGAACAAGGCAGTACCAAGACTGACGAGTATCAAAATCAAGAATCCAATGACGACGTATTTCATAACCCACCCCGACTGTGGATGTAATTGAAGTCTGAGTATACGTGATTAAACATGTTTTAACAGCAGCTGTGCCAGTGAGTGAGTATGCAATTTGGAGTATTTGAATTCAAGCCCATGGTGTGGCCAACTGTTGCTGCCGTATTGTTGCTGGCAGTCTTTACTGCATTGGGCTTTTGGCAAATCCGTCGAGGTGATTACAAGTCCGCTATAGTGGCAAGCGCTCAGCAGCAGCAATTACTACCCGCAATGGAACTGAGTGGCGCACCTATGGATTTGAAATCGGTGCGCTATCGCACTGTAAGGGTTACTGGTAGTTATGAAACTCGCTATACGATGTATTTGGATAATAAAATACATCAGGGGCGTGTCGGCTATCAGGTTGTTATCCCGCTACGAATTGCAGGCACCAGTGCCTATGTATTAGTGAATCGAGGCTGGGTGGCAATGGGTCCTTCCCGGGCAGAGCTGCCAAAAATTGCCATACCTGCGGGAGTATCCACCGTGCAAGGAATGTTGCAGTTACCCAGTAAGGATGTGAGTAGTTTTGGCGCAAGCAACAGAAGTAATGCAGGTTGGCCTGCGTTGTACCGCTGGACGGATGTGCTGGCGCTGGCGGCTGAGAGTGGTTTGCCACTCAAGCCCTATATAATTCTGGAGCAGTCGACACAGACTGATGGTCTGGTTCGTGACTGGCAATTAATCAGTGATTCGCCGGATAAGAACTATGCCTATGCCATGCAGTGGTTCACTTTTGCGGGAATAGTTTTGTTGTTGTGGGTTAAATTAAATTTAAAACGTATTCATAAATCAGGTCAGGAAGAATGAACGAGATAACAGAGTCGCAAATCAGAAAAAGTCGCATTACTTTTATTTTACTATTGCTCGTTTTTGTGCTGCCAATTTTAGTTGCCGGCATATTTTCGCAACACCCGGAATGGCTGCCTGGCAAAAAAAATCATGGTGAATTTGTGAGGCCCATGCGCGATGTACCCGATTTTATTTTGCAGGATGGGCATGGTAGTCCATTCACAAAAATACAATTTGAAAAGAAATGGAGTATCGTTTATTTGCGGAATTCCACATGCGACACGAACTGTACCCATGCGCTCTATAATATTCGTCAGTCGCGTCTGGCGCAGGCTGCCAATGTTGACAAGGTACAATATATTTACCTGGCGACTGGAGTGATGCCAGACGCCAAAATTATTACAGATCACCCTGACATGATTGTCATTAAGGGTGCACCCGATGAACAAAATAAATTACTGGCAGTATTTCAGGAAAGTAAAACCCAACAATCAACAACATCGGCATCGATATATCTGGTCGATCCGGATAAACGTGTCATGATGACCTATGCAGAGGATTTTGCACCGAAGGGCATGATTAAGGACCTGGAATTAATATTAAAAGTGCGTTAAATCAATCTGATACACATACCTTTTATCATTGCAGGCGACGGTTGCCGCACCAGAATGTTAAACTAGCAGAGTATTTATTATGGGTACGACTATGCAGGAAACGATTAAAGCGCAAACAGGCCAATATCACTGGCGTGATTACTACGAGCTGTGCAAACCACGTGTCGTAGCTTTAATCGTCTTCACTGCGATTGTCGGTATGTTTCTGGCTGTACCAGGCATGGTGCCATGGCAACCGTTAATTTTCGGTACATTGGGAATTGCTCTGGCTGCCGCATCTGCCGCCGCTATCAATCAAGTTGTCGATCAGCAAGCCGATTCCATTATGGGGCGAACCAGTAAACGGCCAATCCCCACCGGGAATTTAAGCAACCGTCAGGCAATTATTTTTGCCAGTATCATTGGTATCATTGCCATGGCAATTCTGATCGTGTTGGTAAATTTGTTAACGGCCTTGTTGACGTTTGCTTCGCTGATCGGGTACGCCGTGATTTACACCGTATTCCTCAAGCGTGCCACACCTCAAAATATTGTCATCGGTGGTGCCGCCGGTGCGGCGCCGCCGGTGCTGGGTTGGGCAGCGGTAACGGGTACTATTGATCCAAACAGTTTATTGCTGTTTCTGATTATCTTTGCCTGGACACCACCACATTTCTGGGCGTTGGCAATTCATCGTCGCGATGAATACGCCAAAGTCGATATTCCGATGTTGCCGGTAACACATGGTGTGGCATTTACGCGGTTGCATGTTTTACTCTATACCATCGTGCTTATCATCGTATCACTGCTGCCCTATCTGACTGGCATGTGTGGTTTGATCTATCTGGCTACAACGGTAGTGCTCGATGCCGTGTTTATGTACTTTGCCATTCGCATGCAGCGTGAAGAACACACCGGTTATGCGATGAAGACGTTCGGGTTTTCGATTCTTTACCTGATGTTGATGTTTGCTGCATTGCTGATCGATCATTATATTCGTATTTAGACCTACTCTAATCTTCTAAAATCGCCTATCTATCACTAAATTGTTATGGTCAAGAGTTGATCATATAACCCTATTCTTTTTATAATATAAGAATATCCTAATATACTGTACTAGTATGCTCGGATATCGTCTACTACCTTATTGATTTACATGAACATTAGGAGTCGCCATGGCGATTGCAGGACTTGCTACGCAGGAACAATATAACTACGCGATTATTAAGAAGTTTGTCATCATGGCCCTGTTGTGGGGTGTGTTGGGTATGCTCACCGGAGTCTATATCGGTTTCGAGCTGGCCTGGCCCGCACTGAATCTGGATATCCCGCAAATCACGTTTGGCCGACTGCGGCCGGTGCATACCTCATTGGTGATCTTTGGCTTTGGCGGCAGCGCACTGTTCGCCACCTCCTATTATGTAGTGCAGCGTACCTGTCAGGTACGGCTGTTCAGCGATGTGATGGCGGACTTTACCTTTTGGGGATGGCAAGTTGCCGTGGCCGTCTCCGTTATCGGCTATATGAATGGATTCACCCAGGCACGTGAATATGCCGAAATGGTCTGGCCAGTGGATTTATTGATTGCCATCACCTGGGTAACCTATCTCATCGTCTATGTGATGACTCTGCGGCAACGCAGCCAACCACACATCTATGTTGCCAACTGGTTTTTCGTCGCGTTTATTCTGGCTACCGCAATACTGCATATCTTTAACAATATGGAAGTGCCGATAAGCCTGTTTAGCCTGAAATCCTACAGTTTGCATGCCGGTGTGCAGGATGCGATGACACAGTGGTGGTACGGACACAATGCGGTAGGCTTTTTCCTGACGGCGGCATTTCTGGGAATGATGTATTACTTCGTACCCAAACAGGCAGGCCGGCCCGTTTATTCCTATCGTTTGTCGATCATCCATTTCTGGGCACTCATCTTTTTATACATGTGGGTCGGTGCGCACCATTTACACTGGACAGCGTTACCTGACTGGACATCGACATTAGCGGCGACATTTTCAATCATGCTGCTGCTGCCATCCTGGGGTGGCATGATCAACGGCATCATGACGCTGTCAGGTGCATGGGACAAATTACGCACTGATCCGGTTATCCGTTTCTTGATCGTGGCTTTATCATTTTATGGTATGTCGACATTTGAAGGACCGCTCATGTCGCTCAAGAGTGTGAATGCACTGTCGCATTATACGGACTGGACAATTGGTCATGTGCACTCAGGAGCGCTGGGTTGGGTTGCGATGATTTCCATTGGTTCGTTCTATCACCTTATACCGCGGTTGTGGGAAACCAAATTGTGGAGCACAAGACTGGTATTTATTCACTTCTGGTTGGCGACCTTTGGGATCGTCTTGTACATCAGTTCAATGTGGGTAGCAGGAATAGGACAAGGCTTGATGCTGCGTGCCTTTGATGATTACGGCAATTTGGCTTACACCTTCGTAGAGTCTGTGCAGTTCCTGTTTATGCCATATGTAGTACGCGGATTGGGTGGCGTATTCTTTGTATCAGGCATGATCTTAATGGCATTCAATGTGGCGATGACTATTCGCCAAGGCTATCGTGAACGCGCAATGCTGGATGCCAAATTGGCCGCCAAGCTGGCCAACGCCTGATCGGTTAAGGAGAAAATAATTTTATGAAACATGAAACCATAGAAACCAATGCCGGTTGGTTAATTGTGTTGACGCTGCTGGTTATCAGTGTCGCCGGGCTGGTAGAAATTGTGCCGTTATATTTTATTGATGACACCGTGGAAAAAGTCGAAGTTGACGGCAAGGAAACGGTACGCCCGTATACGCCACTGGAATTAGCTGGTCGCGATATCTATCAACGTGAAGGCTGTTACTTATGCCATTCACAAATGATTCGGCCATTTCGTGATGAGAAGTTGCGCTATGGTCATTATTCGCTGGCAGCAGAATCAAAGTATGATCATCCTTTCCAGTGGGGTTCCAAGCGTACCGGGCCGGATTTGGCACGTGTCGGTGGCAAGTATTCCAATGAATGGCATGTGCAACATCTGACTGCGCCACGCTCAGTCGTAAAAGAATCAATCATGCCGAACTATCCATGGCTGGTTAAAACAGATCTGGAATACATCGATATCGCGGACAAAATGCGGGCTCTGAAAAAAGTGGGCGTACCATATTCTGCTACCAGGCAGGAATTTGATAACAACGTCAAACGTTTTGGTAAAGAAATTGCACAAGAACTGGATATTAATGCTGCCGAAGATAACCTGATCGCGCAGGCTGAGTCCAAAAATTATGATGGTGAGCGTGACAATATCAGCGAAATGGATGCGCTTGTCGCCTATTTGCAGGTATTAGGTACGATGGTGGATTTCAGTAAATTTGAAGATGGCCACTTTACCAAGTTCCGATAAATAATTTAGATCCTATGCGCGAATTATTAGAATGGTTTACCCATATGGAACATAGCAAGCCGTTGTCACTGGTGCTGCTGTTTGTCACCTTTGTTGGCATCGTTCTGTATGTGTACAGCAACCGGAAACGCGCCAAGCGTCTCGAATCATACAAATATATTCCATTGGACGATGATGAGTCGACGTCTGATGAACAACCCGCAGGTAAACATCATGAGCACTGATAAAAAACCACAATCAACACAAACCACCGGCCATGCCTGGGACGGTGATTTGCAGGAGTTTAATAATCCATTGCCACGTTGGTGGTTATGGTCATTCTATGCCACGGTTGTATTTGCACTGATATATTGGGTATTTTATCCGGCCTGGCCGATAGGCAAGTCCTATACAAAAGGCGTGATGAATACGGTTGAATACACGACTGCACAAGGTAAACATGTTGTCACACATTGGAATACGCGTGCCTTGTATGAACAAGACATGCAGGCAGCACGCGCTGCACAAGCACCTTTGCTGAAAGCGTTGGATCAGACCAGCTATGCGGATATTCTCAAGGATGCCGAGAAGCTCAAGTTTGCCAAATCGATGGCCAAAGTATTATATGCCGATAATTGTCAGGCATGTCATCAGGCCGGCGGTGCCGGAATTATTGGTAAATATCCGAATCTGGCCGATGACGATTGGCTATGGGGCGGCAGTTTTGAACAAATTCAAAACACCATCAAGGAAGGTCACACCGGTATGATGCCGGGTTTTAAAGGTCGTCTTGATGATGCGCAGATTGATGCGGTTGCTGAATATGTTCTAACCCTTTCAGGGCAGTCCAGTGATGCCAAAATGAGTCAGCGCGGTAGACAGATTTTCGAAGGGGAAGGCGGCTGCATATCGTGTCATACCCAAAAAGGTACTGGTAACATTGCCATGGGCTCGGCAAATCTCACCGATAAAATCTGGACGATTGCCGATGTATCTGCTGCAAAAACCGCATTGGCCAAACGTGCCGCCATTCATCAGGTGGTGTTGAACGGCGTGACACGCAAGATGCCAACCTGGAAAGAGCGGTTGTCACCAACTGAAATCAAAATGCTGGCTATTTATGTACATGAATTAGGTGGCGGTAAGTAAAGCGGCACTGCTTTCGAATTGTCGGCAATCAAAGGGTGCGGCCACAAGGCGTGCACCCTTTTTGCTTTTTACAGGGCAAGTGACTAAAGCACAATGAATGTAACGAGCGATCCGTATGTACCACGTGAGCCGATCTTTCCAAGATCGGTTAAGGGTCGTTATCGCTCAATTAAATACGCTATCTTGCTATTGGCTTACGGGGTGTATTTTCTGTTGCCCTGGTTGCCTTGGGCGAGGGAGCATGGCCCAGGTCAGGCTGTCATATTCGATTTGATCAATCGTCGATTTTATCTGTTCGATCTGGTTGTTTACGCGCAGGATATTTTCTGGCTGGCAGGTTTGTTGATTATTGGCGCGTTGTTATTGTTTTTTGTTACCGGTATCGCCGGGCGAGTTTTCTGCGGATATTTTTGTTTCCAGACATTATGGACCGATGTCTTTCAGTTTATTGAACGTTTGGTGCAAGGCGAACGCAATGCACGCATTAAATTAGCCTGTGGTGCATGGAATGCACGTAAAATAAGTTTGATGTCAGTGACATGGTTGCTGTGGTTGCTGGTGGCTTTCGTAACCGGATTCTCATTCGTCTTGTACTGGGGTAGAGCCCCGCAGCTATTTATTGCGTTTTTTACTGGTGCAGCGCCATTTCCGGCCTACGCCACCACCTTGTTCTTGACAGCCAGTACATTTGTCATGGCTGGTCTGGCGAGAGAACAAGTTTGTACTTATATGTGTCCTTATGCCCGCTTTCAGGCAGTTATGTTTGATGAGCATACCTTGATCGTTGCCTATGACACGCAACGTGGTGAAGCAACACAGGGTCGACATAAACCGGATAAGACGGTGCTGCAACGTGAACAGCGCCAACAGATTGGTTATGGTGATTGTATCGATTGCGGTTATTGTGTACAGGTCTGCCCGACCGGGATAGATATCAGAAATGGTTTACAGTATCAATGTATCTCGTGCGCATTATGCATCGATGCGTGTAACAGTATTATGGACGCGGTTCATTTCCCACCAAACCTGATCCGTTATACGGCCCAGACACCGGCTAAACGGTCTATCTGGTTGCAACCTAAAAATATGGCGTACGGACTGGCCTTGCTGGTTGCGAGTATTCTGCTGGTGTGGAGTGTTGCAAATCGTAAGCCAATCGAATTAGGTGTGGAGCAGGTCCGCCAGCCATTATATGTCATGCTCAGCGACGGACACGTGCAGAATCACTATATTTTAAAATTAAATAACAAGACGAGCCAGACAGTCAGTTACACCATTGATTTGCAGGGGATGCAGGCAGAATGGATCGCCCGGCCTGACAAGGTGATTACCTTGTTACCTGAACAGAGTCAGAATGTGGATGTGTTGGTTAAGCAACCACAAAATATCAGCGCGCAAGTTCAACAATCCTTCACCTTTGTAGTGAGCGGCGTAGAGCTGATGCAAGGCGTCCGCATTACTCACGACGCCACCTTCTTTAACCCCGAGGTGCATTAATGCAAAATCTGTTGCTGACTATTCCGCTGGGGATCGTACTAATCCTGTTGATGTTTATGCTGTTACGACGCATTATCAGATTGTCGATTCTGCAAATCGCTTTGCTGGTGAGTGTGGCGACCATGTTTGTTGTCAGTATCGCCGGCGCTGTTTCCTGGCCAGGACTGGATGTCTTTGCCATCCACATCGCCATATTTTTGTTAACGATTTATATAGCCTCCATGCTGGCGAAACAAAAGCAGGATGCAGCGGGTGGCGTTGCGAAGCGACACTGGGGTCCGGTTGTGATCGTGAGTTTTTTTGCTGTGGTGATTCTGGTTAATACGATCTTCGTGATATTGGCGGATTATGGTACCGATAGTGTCATTGGCCGCTGGATATTACCAAAGCAACATGCTGGCGCCGAAATTCACTCGGTGTTCACCGGTAATGTGAGTCATGATTTTCGTGAAAAAGAGCAACAGTTTAATGCCTATCAGGAACAACGAGAAATTCAGCAACAGCGGGGCTGGCAAGTCGACTATGGCTGGCGTGATTTGCCTGCTGCCGGGAGACCCGCTGTGTTATTGTTGAGCGTGCAGGATAAACACGGTCAAGCCGTTATTGCAGATGCCGTGAAGGGTATGTTCTATTTTCCCGGCGATGGCAGATTGGATAATAGCTTTATTATGCATGCCAGCGGTGCAGGCAAGTATCAGGCGGAAGTCATGCTGATGCATGCCGGGCGATGGGATATGGTCCTGCATATTCAACGCGGTAATGAGCAACATGAAATTCGTGCTACCACCGATGTGGACAAGCCCAAAGGTTAATGACTGACGCAAAAGTAACATGTTATCACTGTGGGCTGGACGTGCCGCCACAGTCTGACTATCGTGTGGCTATTAATGGACAGTCGCAGCCGATGTGTTGCCCTGGTTGCAAGGCTGTCGCACAAGCCATCGTCGATAATCATCTCACTGACTATTACCGCTATCGCACCGCTGCGGCGACCACCGCCCAGGATCTGGTGCCAGTAGAACTGGAACAATTAAAAATTTTCGATAATCCAACACTGCAGCAACAGTTTGTCAGTACTTCTGCACAACACACTATCAAGGAAGCCAGTCTGATCCTGGAAGGCATCGTATGCGCCGCCTGTGTCTGGTTGAATGAACGCCATGTTGGCCGCTTACCCGGTGTCATGGAGTTTCGTGTCAACTACACTACCCATCGCGCCACTGTAAAATGGAATGACGAACAGATTCAACTGAGCGATATCCTGCAGGCAATCACCGCCATTGGTTATCAAGCCCATCCCGTGGATGCGCAACGTCAGGAATTGGTACACCGACGTGAACGTAACAAGGCCTTGCGGCGTCTGGCGGTAGCAGGTTTAGGCGCCATGCAAGTCATGATGCTGGCGGTGGCGATGTATGCGGGAGAATACTACGGTATTGATCCGGCGCTGGCGCACTTCTTTCGTTGGGTGAGTCTGGTCATTACGATTCCTGTCATAGGCTATGCAGCATTGCCATTTTATCAATCTGCCTGGCGAGATTTGCGTTTACATCGTTTGGGTATGGATGTACCAGTGGCGTTATCAATTATTGCTGCGTTTGTAGCAAGTGCCTATGCAACAGTCCTGCAACAGCAGGATGTCTATTTTGATTCCATTACCATGTTTGTTTTATTTTTATTGACGGGGCGTTATCTGGAAATGCAAGCACGGCACCGTGCCGGTGAAACGGCTGAAGCCATGGTCCGGCTGATTCCGGCCATGGCAACACGCCTGGATACGAACGGGGCGGCCAAAGTAATTCCAGTGAGTGAATTGATCCCGGGTGATTATGTGTTAGTCAAACCTGGCGAAACCATTCCAGCAGACGGAAAAGTACACGCCGGGTCCAGCAGTGTTGATGAGTCATTGCTTACTGGCGAAAGTGTACCGATTCGTAAACAATATGATCACCAGGTGATTGGTGGTAGCGTCAATATTGACAGCCCACTGACGATCTGTATTGAAAAGGTTGGTGCCGACACGGTGCTTGCCGCGATTCAACGCTTGTTGGATCGCGCCCAAACAGAGAAACCTAATATCGCCAGGCTGGCAGATACCGTGGCCAGTTATTTTGTTGCAGCATTGTTCATCGTGGCATTTCTTGTTGGCGCACTCTGGTGGTCAAACGGGCCATTACATGCATTTTGGATTGTCATATCGGTTTTGGTGGTGACTTGTCCGTGTGCCTTGTCATTGGCAACGCCAGTGGCACTGATTGCTGCGACTGGACGCTTGATGCAATCCGGTGTGTTAACGACGCGCGGTCACGCGCTGGAAACGCTGGCGCGTGTGACACATGTGGTTTTCGATAAAACCGGCACACTGACATACGGTCAATTACGTGTTGATGCAGTTGATGTGCGTAGCAATATGCCACGCGAGGAAATCTTGCAAATTGCTGCAGCATTGGAGCGAAATTCGGAGCACCCGCTGGCACAGGGAATTCTCCGCTATGCCTCGGAAGCAACACTTCAGGCTACCGATTGTACTGCTACGCCGGGTGCTGGTATGGAAGGCTCGGTCGGTACAACACGTTATCGCATAGGTCGTCCAGAATTTGCGGTGCCAGCGGGTGAGCTGCTGGTACTGGATACGCAACGTCAGCAGACGGCAATTGTGCTGGCAGATACGACATCGGTGCATGCCGTATTTTATATGCAGGATGAATTGCGGTCTGATGCAAAGACTGCCGTTCGGCAATTACAGGAGTTGGGCGTCGAAGTTTTATTATTTAGTGGAGATCGTCAAAGTGTGGTGGCACAGGTTGCACAGCAACTTGGTATCAGTAGCTGGCTTGGTGAGTTGTTACCACAGGATAAATTACGCAAGGTGCAAGAGTTGCAAGCCGCGGGTGCGATTGTTGCCATGCTGGGTGATGGTGTGAATGATGCGCCGGTGTTAGCCGTAGCTCAGGTCTCGATCGCCATGGGCAGTGGTACGCAGTTAGCGCAGGCAAGTAGTGATATGGTGTTGTTATCCGAGCGCATATTGCCAGTTGCATTTGCTATGCGCATGGCGCGGTTCACTCAGAAGGTCATTCGTCAGAATCTGCTCTGGGCAATCCTGTATAATTTGGTGGCACTGCCACTTGCGGCCTTGGGCTGGGTCGCTCCCTGGATGGCCGGAATTGGTATGTCGGCCAGCTCCCTGATGGTCGTGCTCAACGCCTTACGTTTACGGCAGGCAAACGAGGACATTTCCCGCTTATGAATATCCTGTATTTGCTTATTCCACTTGGGTTAGTGCTGCTGGCTATCGCCCTGTGGGCTTTTATGTGGGCGGTCCGATCGGGTCAGTTTGAGGATATGGAAGGCCCGGCCCACCGTATGCTGATGGATGATGACGATCCCCGGGTGCCGCAACACAAAAAATCACCAAATCAACCCTTGTCTGGACCGGACAAGTAAATTAGAATTCCCTTATATACGTTGTGGAGACCCCCATGAAAGACCTGTTTACCTTCCAGAATTTTCCGATGGCGATCATTATTGCGTTAATCGCATTCAGCTGGTTTTCGTTAATAACAGTATTAATTGCGCATTGATCGTAAAGTCGTAAGTTTTACACTTCAACGGCCCGAAAGGGCCGTTTTAATTTGTGGGTATAACCGCTGAAATTAATGCTCTGGCGGGATCATCCGCTATCACTATCATGATTTCACAAGGAAAAATCAGTGGTGCGGTGCTGCGCGGGCAGAGGAGAGATATCTCGTCTGCGAGCAGTACGCTATTTATCAGTTTCATGCTCGTTATCGGCTTACTGAGTAGTCCGGTAACCGGGAGAGCCGATGCCAAAAGTGATGTTCGGGTATTGATCGATGTCTCCGGCAGCATGAAGCAAAATGATCCAAAAAATTTACGTGCACCGGCGTTACGTTTATTAGTGGAATTGCTACCCAAAGATACGCGTGCCGGCGTCTGGACCTTTGGTCAATTTGTCGCAATGCCGGTGCCGCTGGGTAATGTCGACAAAACCTGGCGTGATACGGCAAGAGCCGAAGCTGCAAAAATCCATTCGCGTGGTTTATTTACCAATATCGAAGATGCGGTGAGAAAAGCCAGTGCCGGGTGGAAAGAACCCGATCCACATTACCGACGTCATATGATCTTGTTGACCGACGGCATGGTGGATATAGGAAAAGATCCGCAATTAAACGCACAGTCACGGCGACGATTGTTGCAGGAATTATTACCGGCATTGGAACAAGCCGATGTCACCGTACATACCATCGCGCTATCAGATAAGGTGGATTTTGATTTGCTGCAGGCAATTTCATCGGCAACACGGGGTTCATTTGAAAAAGTGACCAGTGCGGAAGATCTACAACGGGTATTTTTAAAATTGTTTGAAAAATCCGTCGGTGCTGACAGTCTGCCGATCGAAAATAATGCGTTTCAGGTGGACAAGAATGTCAGTGATATCACCGTGTTGGTGTTTCTGGCCAAAGATAGTCCGACTACCCATTTGATTAAGCCTGACAAGAAAATGCTCTCAGAGAAAGAACATCCGGAAAATGTCCAATGGCATCATGAAGAAGGCTATGACCTGATTACCATCAAAGCGCCGGAAGCGGGTGCGTGGGGATTGCAGGCAAAAGTCGATCCGGATAATCGCGTGCTGGTGGTGACCAATTTACGTATGCAGCTTGATAAATTGCCAAACACACTATTGTTAGGCGATCGGTTTGATGTGCGGGCACGTTTACTGGAAGATAATAAAACCATTACCAATTCCAACTTGCTCGAGAAGACAAAATTCGAATTAAAGCTGGTCGATGCGCAAAAGAAGGCGCAAAGTCTGGCTCTTCACGATGATGGGCAGGCGCCGGACAGTCTCAAGGGTGACGGTGTCTACAGTGTATTGCTGGATAAAATTGAACAGCCGGGTAGCTATGAAGCTATCGTGCAGGCTAAGAGCTTGACCTTTCAACGCGAGCTGCATCATAGCCTGAATGTCTATGACAGCCCGGCCAACATTGCCATAACACAAGAAGCGCCCGACAAACCATTTCATATAAGCATCCTGCCTCACCCTGGTTTGATTCGACCGGAAAGCGTCTCCATGCAAGTACGGTTTCACGATGAAGCGCCCCAAACGGTGGCGCAAATCAATGAGCAGGAATGGGTAATTGAAATACCGGTAAAATTCGCCAATCAGAAATTTACTTTGACGATGGCTGCGATGCGCTATGACGGTAATCCGCTTAAAATGGATTTTGAACAACTGCTGACGGTGACAAAAGGTCCGCAATCATTGGCAATCAAAATTGAGATTCCAGCACATTCCCCGGAATCAAAACAGGCTGTGCCGGATGCGCATGCAGATCCGCATGCAGCTAAAAAGGAAGATAAACATGCTGAACCAACCCCAAATCCGGAAAATGGGGCTACGGAAGAAAAGCAGAAAAAAGGCTTTGATTGGAAAATTGTGGGCAGTATTGTATTAGGCACTAACGTAATTGTATTTGCTGTCGGGTATTTGTTATATCGACGTATACGCAAAGGTCGCGAGAAACAAGTTGAGAAAGACGCCAAGGAGATGCAGGTGTGAGCGACTCATTGATTGGCTTATTGGTAATTTTCTCCGAGGTGGGTGGCTTCCTGGCACTGCTCGTCAGTATAGCGGCGGTGGTTATGATACGCCGCACACAAAAAGATCGACGTGCTGCGCGTGCTTTTGTCGACGCTTTGCGTAAACATGAGCAATCCCGCAGGGGTGTGCTGATGGAGTCCATGGAAAAGGCGAATGAGCTGGATCATGATGACGCCAAAAAAATCGTTGATGTCATGTTGAGTTGCGAAAAGCAAATTTATAATCGCGTATTAAAAATTTTTCTTGGCCATGAACGGGATAACTTATCCAGAGTGCAGCGCGATGTTGAGCAGATTACCAGTACCTACCGTAAGCTGGTGGACACAATTGAGTCCACCAAAGTAATTGAACGCGGCGACAATCCAAAACAGAATGCACATCTGCGCATGCAAATAAAACAGTTGGAAAATGATAAAGCCAAACTGGAGAAAGACCTGGCTGAATCGATGACGTCGATGGAAAGTATGCTGAAAGAGTACACGCAGATGTATGCCGGTGGCGGAGCCAAAAAAGAAGGGCTAAAACATATCGAGAATGAATTGACTCAGCTCAAACAAAAAATATCAGAAAATCTGGTGGAAGAAGCTACCGAGGCAGATTTGGAGGAAATTCCGGATATGGATCCGGCTGGGCAGGCGTCTGCAGGTAATTCAGAAAAATAAAAGGCCCCGTCAGGGGCCTTTTAATTCACAACATGGATACACCTTATTGCAAGACGTTTTGTAGTTTCTTCATGGCATTATTCTCGAGCTGGCGAATGCGCTCGGCAGAAACCTGATATTTATCTGCCAATTCCTGCAAGGTAGCCTTGTCATCATCCAGCCAACGACGCTGAATGATTTCCTTGCTGCGGCTATCCAGTGTGGTTAATGCCGTTTGCAAACGATCGTGGTTGTGTGCTTCCCATTCCGCTTCTTCTGTCAGCTGCATGGGGTTATGAGTCATATCCTGCAAATAGGCAGCGGGATGTGGCATCTCATCGTCATCATCGTCATTGCGTAAATCAAAGGCCACATCATGACCCGACAGGCGTGATTCCATTTCCATGACTTCTTTTTCTGAAACACCCAGATCCTTGGCGACGGCCTGGACTTCGTCATGCGAGAACCAGCCTAAATGCTTTTTAGCGCCACGCAGATTAAAAAATAATTTACGTTGCGCTTTGGTCGTGGCGATTTTCACAATGCGCCAGTTACGTAAAATGAATTCATGAATTTCAGCGCGGATCCAGTACACCGCAAACGATACCAGGCGCACACCCTGCGTCGGGTCGAAGCGTTTGACGGCTTTCATCAGGCCAATATTGCCTTCCTGAATTAAATCGGCTTGTGCCAGTCCATAGCCGCTATAGCCGCGGGCAATGTGCGCCACAAAGCGTAAGTGCGACATGACCAATTGACGGGCAGCATCCAGGTCTTCGTGATCACGCAAGCGGATAGCCAGCGCTTGTTCTTCCGCTGTACTTAACACCGGGATATTGCGTATGGCTTGCAAATAAGCGTCGATACTACCGGTCGGGACCGGAATGGCGATAGCTTTGGCTTTAGTCATGGTGTCTCCCCTATATCAGGTATTTGTAATATTAGCACTCCTAACCTTCGAGTGCCAATTGGCAGGAGAGTTCAAATTAATTAATACACATAAAACAAAGACTTACAGCCGAGAATGACGTGTCAGCTCTTCTGGAGTGTTCATTTCTAGCGAAGGGTTATCCAGCGGCGAGGGGGTTGGCCCCTGAGGTAAGAACAGATGAACACGATTACGCCCACTTTCTTTTGATCGATAGAGAGCCTTGTCCGCCAGGCCAAGGAACCGTGTCAAGGTCTCGCCTGGATGGTCCATAGTCGACGCCAGGCCAATACTTACGGTGATATTCACATCGGCTGGACGTAATGCCTGGACTTGCTGGCGCAGTAATTCAGCGCGTTCCAGCGCCTGTTCAGTATCAGTATTGGGCATGAGCACACAGAACTCCTCGCCCCCAAATCGCACTACCATGCCATCCGGAAACGTCTCATTGAGTGTCGTGCCTAATTCAGCCAGGACATGGTCACCAGTGATATGCCCGAGGGTGTCATTGATGAGTTTGAAGTGATCAATATCGATCAACATTGCCCAAACCGGTTGGTGGCTCGGGTCGTTAATATAAGTTTCACCGTTATCGACCAGATAGCGTTTACTGCGGACGCCCGTCAAGCTGTCAGTGACAGCAATCCAGCGCATCGCCTCGGCCTGATTTTTCAAGGCATTGTATTGGTGCTTGATCAGCAGCAGTGAACGGACTCGGGCGATCAATACTTCTTCAATAATGGGCTTGGTAACAAAATCGTTAGCTCCGGCATGAAATGCCTCAACCTGGGTGTGCTGATCTTCGGTGCTGGTAAGCACTAACACCGGCATTTCCTGTTGGGAAAGATGCATCTTGGCGCGAATGGCATAGAGCAAATCGCCCCCGGTTAATTCACCGACCAGATAGAAATCGGTGATGACCATGTCGTATTCATCGGTCAGGCAGCCACGGGCTGCAAGTACCTTATCCATCAAGGCCAGCGCATCTTCTGCCGCCGTGACATGCGTGACTTTCAGACCCTGACGCTCCAGGGTCTTTTGCACCATGGCCGCTGCGGTGGCACTGTCTTCCACAAACAGGATATGTCCCATCAATCCAGAGTGGCGTTGAATGAAAGAACGTACAAAACTGCCAAAGACTTTATATCCCTGGGATTTATCGAAGTAGTCGGTGACGCCTGCTTCAAAACCCTCGCGCAGCAGGCGCGAATCAGCATCACCTGAGACCACGATGATGGGAATGTAACTGTGTGAGCGAGATTGTCGGACTTTGCGGCTGAGCTCAAGCCCATCCATATCCGGAAGCATTAAGGCGGTGGAAATCAGGTCATATTTGCCTTGTTGCAGCAAAGCCAGGACTTCCTCGCCCGTCGCGCACATCTCGACCTCGGAATTCGCCACTTCATCCTGCAGAATACGGGTCAGAATGGCCCGCGATACGGCCGAGCCATCAACAACGATTATTCGGGTTTTGTCACTCATGTGCAGCTAGATATAGCATTCCTAGTCATAGGGGTATATAGCTATTCTAGTCGGCCTGAAAGCTAAAAACCTTAGCGTGGCTCGATGGCACGCAGATGGCGTCCGACTGCCAGCCAGGAACCAGCCAAGCCAAGTCCAATACTAATCCCCATTAGCTGGCCAACCGTGATCAAATCGAGGGTGTGAAGTTGGAATGGGGTTTGATAAAGCCCGGCCAGCTGCTGCACAGGTCCCGCCAGCAGGCTCATGGCGCCGCCTATTAATAAGAGCGCAATCAGCCCACCAAACAAGCCGTACCAAAAACCGGTGTAGAGAAACGGTCTGCGGATGAAGGCATCGGTGCCGCCGATCAGTTTGATCACGACGATTTCTTCACGACGATTCTGGATTGCCAGGCGGATGGTATTGCCGACGACCAGGATCACACCCAGTGCCAGCATGCCACCCAATACATCGATGCCTCTGGCAATGATAGCCATGATGGCAAACAGTCGTTTCACCCACTGCCGATCCAGTTGTACCAGATCGACTTGAGGTAAGGCCCGCAACCGTTGCGCGAATTGATCCAGACTGGCCGGTTCACTGACCGTACGCTGCGGTGAGATCACCAGCACATGCGGGAGTGGATTATCCTGCAAGGTAGTCAGTGCCTCGCCAAACCCGGATTGTTGTTTGAACTCAATAAGGGCCTGTTCACGGGAGATAAATTGTATCGTACTGACTTCCGGCATTTGCTGGATTTGAGACTGTAAGTGGTGAGCCTGCGCTTCGCTTGCATTCGTAGTGAGGAACACGGAGATTTTCGCTGCACCATCCAGACCACCGCTGAGTTGCTGTGCATTTTTCAGTAATACATGTAACCCTGTGGGTAGCGCCAGTGCGATACCAATAACGGCTGCGATCATCAGTAACGACATGGGCGCGCGCCATAACTGACCCAGACTGTAGAAAAAAACCTGTGCATGACGCAGCAACCAGGTTTTGAGTGATGTACGTAGACCCGGTTGATCGCGCGTCACACTATCTTTAAAAATGGTGTCATCCCGTGGTGTCATGCGGTGCTCCGGCTATCGGCAATTAATTTACCGTTTTTCAAGGTCAGCACCCGATGGCCCAAACGGCGGATCAACTCCCAATCGTGGCTGGCGATCAGCACCGTGACGCCGACCTGGCGGAACTGTTCGAAGATCGACATGACTTCGAACGATAATTCCGGATCCAGATTACCGGTGGGTTCATCAGCGAGAATCAGCGGGGGTTTATTCACGACCGCCCGTGCGATACCCACGCGTTGTTGTTCACCACCCGATAAAGTGATGGGATAGTTTTTTTCCTTGCTCAGCAGGCCAACTTTATCCAGCGCGGCACGCACACGACGGCCAATCTCACGATGTGCCAGTCCGGCAATGATCAGCGGCAAGGCCACGTTGTCATAGACCGTCCGATCAAATAACAACTGGTGGTCCTGAAATATAAAACCGATATTGCGCCGATAGTAAGGGATGCGACGGCGTGAGACTTTTGCGGTATTTTGGCCGTTGACGATGACCTGACCGCGACTGGTACGTTCCAGCAGGGCAATGAGTTTCAACAGGGTACTCTTGCCTGCGCCAGAGTGACCGGTAAGAAAGGCAAATTCACCTTCCTGCATCTCGAGGCTGACATTCTGCAATGCATCAAATCCCGAAGGATAACGTTTGCAGGCATCAATAAACTGTATCATCAAAGCAACAATATCCTACGCTACGTCGATCAAGACGATTCACCTAACAATGCCTGGATGTATTCTTCCACCACAAATGGTCGGAGATCATCCACGCCTTCCCCAACACCAATATATCTAATTGGTATCCGTAACTTCTGTGCTATGGCCAGCACAATGCCGCCTTTGGCCGTGCCATCGAGTTTGGTCAGCACAATACCGGTGACGCCGACAGCGGCATGGAATTGTTCTGCTTGTTGCAGCGCGTTTTGACCGGTACCGGCATCCAGCACGAGCAGTACTTCCTGTGGCGCGGCAGGATCCAGTCGTGCCATGCTGCGTTTTATTTTTTTGAGTTCTTCCATCAGATTCGATTTGGTATGCAGACGTCCGGCAGTGTCGGCTAGCAGGACATCGATTTGACGCGCACGCGCTGCTTGCATGGCATCAAAGATCACCGCCGCGCTGTCTGACCCGGTTGGTTGCGCAATCACGGTAACATCATTGCGTTCCCCCCAGACCTGGAGCTGTTCGACAGCAGCGGCACGAAAGGTGTCACCAGCCGCCAACATCACCTGGTGGCCTGCTTGCTGGAATTGTTTGGCAAGTTTGCCGATGGTGGTGGTTTTACCAACACCATTGACACCCACCATTAATATCGTGAATGGCTTGGCGTCAGCACGGATTTGTAATGGTTGACTCACCGGTGTCAGGATGCGGCGCATTTCCGCCTGGAGGATTGTACGAATATCAGTGGATGGTTGCCGTTTTGCTGTGTCGCGCAGATGCGAGAGAATTTGTTCGGTGGCATCAATGCCTGCATCAGCCTGGAGTAACGCGGTTTCGATGGTTTCCAGGGTAGCTTCATCCAGCGTGGTTTGACTGGCAAAGATAGTGGTCAGGCCGACACGGGTGCGGGCTAATCCAGCCTTCAGTCGAGCCAGCAGGCCGCCCTCTTTGACAGGGGCGGGGGAGTTTTTTGCGTTGAACATATTGCCACGATATTTGTCTGTTAATGCCGCATCCTACCATCGGTCACAGCGATGAGCTAGGATGTAACCCCCTTGACCCAGAACCGCAGAAGGAAAACAAATGCAGTGGCGATTGATGAGTTTATTGCTGATGCTGGCACCGGTGACAAACCTGGTTGCCGCGGATAACAGTGTCGACGAGTTTCAACTCAAGAACGGCTTGAAACTCCTGGTGAAGCAGGATCATCGCGCTCCTGTGGTGGTATCGCAAATTTGGTACAAAGTCGGCAGTGCCTATGAACACGACGGTATTACCGGTCTTTCGCATGTGCTGGAACACATGATGTTCAAGGGCACCGAGCGCTTCGGACCAGGGCAGTTCAACCGCATTATCTCCGAGAACGGCGGGCAGGATAATGCATTTACCAGCCACGACTACACCGCGTATTTCCAAATGCTGGAGAAGAGCCGTTTGTCAGTGAGCTTCGAGATGGAAGCGGATCGGATGCGCAATCTGATGTTGGCCAATCCCAAGTTCAGTGAAAAATCCGCCGAAGAATTCAAGAAAGAACTCGAAGTGGTCAAGGAAGAACGGCGGATGCGCACCGAGGATAATCCTCGTGCGTTGACCAGCGAACAATTTAATTCCGTGGCGTATAGCAACAGTTCCTACAAACATCCAATCATTGGCTGGATGAGCGATCTGGATGTGATGAGCGTTGATGATTTGCGGCAGTGGTATCAGCGTTGGTATGCGCCCAATAATGCCACCCTGGTGGTGGTGGGTGATGTGCAACCCAAAGAAGTGTATGCATTGGCGGAAAAATATTTTGGCGCCATCGCGCCACAACCGATTCAAGCGGTGAAGCCGCGTACGGAGATTCCACAGATCGGTTTACGCGAAATGCACGTGCGCGCTCCGGCGCAGGTGCCATATCTCTTGATGGGCTACAAAACCCCGGTGTTGAAAACACTCAAGAAAGAAGATCAATGGGAAGCTTACGCGCTGGAAGTGCTCGCCGGTGTACTGGGTGGCAGTCGTACCTCACGGCTGGATCGCATCCTGGTGCGCGACAAACAAATCGCGGTATCGACGGACGTGGAGTACAACATGGGATCGTGGCAGGCTGATATGCTGCTCATCGACGCCACTCCCGCCAATGGTAAAACCGTCGATGAAGTCAGACAGGCTGTCGGCGAACAGGTGACTGCATTAAAAAATGAATTGATCAAACCGGATGAGCTGGATCGCATCAAGGCCCAGGTTGTTGCGCATGATGTCTATCAGAAGGATTCCAGTTTTTACCAGGGCATGGAATTGGGAATTTATGAAACCGTTGGTTTGGGCTATAAACAAGCCGCCGAGTATCTGCCACGTGTACGTGCAGTTACCGCCGAACAGGTACAGCAAGTTGCACGCAAATACCTCAACGAGGATCAACTCACGGTGGCTATTCTCGATCCGCAGAAGGTCACGATTCGGGCGCGACCACGTGCACTTAACAGTGAACATCATCACTAATCAACAACAAGGACTACGACTTATATGTTGAAGAATAAATATTTTCTGGCAGCCGGGGTGCTGTTGCTAGCAGTGATCGCGGTTGTGGTGATTATCTTTATGCCACGGCACACCGATCAACAGGCACGCGAAGGTATTCAAATTGAAACCTGGTCATTGAAGAATGGTGCCAGGGTTTATTATGTCGCCGCGACACAATTGCCGATGGTCGATGTGCGCGTGGTATTTAATGCCGGTGCCGCACGCGATGACGGTAAACCCGGTCTGGCACGCATGACAAACGAATTGCTCGATCATGGCGCCGGTGACTGGAATACGGAGCAAGTGCTGGAACGGTTTGACAGTGTCGGTGCGCAGTTTTCCAGTAGCGCACATCGCGATATGGCCGTGGTACAGCTGCGCAGTCTGGTGGATAAGCCATTGTTAACGGTAGCCATGGATACCATGGCGGCCATACTCAAGACGCCACGCTTTGAGCCAGCGGAACTCGAGCGCGAACGGCAACGTACATTAGTTGGTCTGCAGAATCAGCGTGAATCTCCTGAGCAACTCGCCGAACTGGCGTTCTACAGCGCGGTCTATGAGCAGCATCCCTATGCCACACCTGTCCTGGGTACGGAAGAAAGTGTCACGGCATTCAAACGCGACGATATTATTAACTTTTATAAAAATTACTATGTCGGTGCCAATGCGCTGGTGGTGATCGTCGGTGACGTGAATCGTTCCAGGGCGGAAGCACTTGCGGAACAAGTTGCCGGTGGTTTACCTGCAGGTCAAGCCGCAGCGCTGTT
Organism: Gammaproteobacteria bacterium; assembly: GCA_024641475.1. Taxonomy (GTDB): domain Bacteria; phylum Pseudomonadota; class Gammaproteobacteria; order UBA6429; family Thiohalophilaceae; genus JACQBC01. Next base: position 38,032 of record JAHECZ010000004.1, on the reverse strand, counting down.
ACCGGAAGTACCTGCCGCACACGCCAGTAAACTGATCAAAGAAGAACATCCCTCTACGCAAACTCATGTGTGGCTAGGACAACCTGGCATGACACGTAGTGACGCGGATTATTTCCCTTTGTATGTCGGTAATCACATTCTTGGGGGCAGTGGCTTTGGTTCGCGGATTGTGGATCAAATACGCGAGGGCAAAGGTCTTGCCTACAGCAGCTATAGTTACTTCATGCCGATGCAGCGCAAAGGCCCCCTTTTATTGGCGCTACAAACCCGTAACGATCAAGCCGAACAGGCGTTGCAAATGCTACGGGAGATTCTCACCAAATTTATCGCTGAAGGCCCAACTGCTGAGGAATTACAACATGCCAAGAAAAATATCACCGGCGGGTTCCCGTTACGTATCGATAGCAACAAGGATATTCTCGAACAGGTGGCGATGATCGGCTTTTATAATATGCCACTGGATTATCTGCAGACCTTCAATAAAAAAGTTGAAAGCGTGACGCGCGAACAAATCATGGATGCCTACCGTCGCCGCGTTACCCCGCAAAATATGGTCACCGTCATGGTAGGCAAATTTGAAGCGACCGAACCCAAAAAGTGATATCGGCCATGCTGGCCGACAATCGCTGCGCGTAATTGGCGGTCAGTGGCGTAGCCGCAAGATCAGCTTCCCGGATCGAGCGCAGTTGCGTCCGACGCCAGATCGCGTGCGCGAAACCTTGTTTAACTGGCTAAGCCCTATCATTGATGGCGCGCGGTGTCTGGATTTGTTTGCCGGCAGTGGCGCATTAGGCATCGAGGCCTTGTCGCGTGGTGCCGGCAGCGCGGTTTTTATCGAGACCGATCATGAAGCAGCGGATAATCTGCGTCAGCAGTTGCACCTGCTTAAAGCCCAGGATGCGCAGGTGGTACAATCAAATGCATTGGAATTTCTGCAACATACCAATGAGCACTTCGATATCGCGTTTGTCGATCCGCCCTATGAGAGTCAATTATTAGTCCCCGTGTGTCAATTGCTGGAACAGCGCGGCTTGTTGCCAGTCAACGCACGGATCTATCTGGAAACCGCCAATCCCGATAATCTCAAGCAGCTACCTGCCAATTGGCAAGTGTTGCGCGATAAACGTGCGGGTCAGGTGCATTATTACCTTGCTGTACGTCTGGCAAATTAATCGGCCATCCGCTATCTTGTGGGCATGCAAACCATAGCGATTTATCCCGGTACGTTTGATCCCATCACCAATGGGCATAGCGATTTGGTACAACGCGCGAGTCGTTTGTGCACGAAAACCATTGTTGCGGTGGCAAGGAATACCGGCAAGAGTCCATTCTTTACCTGGGAAGAACGCGTTGAGCTGGCGCGTGAAGCGCTGGCGGGTATTCCTGGGGTCGAAGTACAAGGATTTGAAATATTGCTGGTGGAATTTGCCCGGCAATGCAAGGCGCAGGTGATTCTGCGTGGCTTGCGTGCTGTATCGGATTTTGAATATGAATTCCAGCTTGCCAGCATGAACCGGCATCTCAACGCCGAAATCGAAACTGTTTTTCTGACACCCGCTGAACAATACTCATTTATATCCTCAAGCCTCGTACGTGAAATTGCCCGCCTCGGTGGCGACATCGATGCCTTCGTCCCTCCCAATGTGGCTGCTGCACTGAAACAGCGGATCGGCTAAACTTGTAAGTCTGTTTACGCGCCAGACCCCGAAGGTTCCCGGAAATGTCCCTGCTGATTAACGATGAATGTATCAATTGCGATGTGTGCGAGCCGGAGTGCCCGAATAATGCGATCTCGCAAGGCGATGAGATTTACGAGATCGATCCCAATCTGTGCACCGAATGCGTGGGTCATTTTGACGAACCGCAGTGCATCGAAGTCTGCCCGGTTGATTGCATTCTCAAAGATCCCGGCCATCCTGAAAGTAAAGATCAATTACAGCTCAAATATCAGCAATTGATGAGCAAGAGCGCGTAAACCAAATAATATTCAGTAATGATCGTGACCGGTCAGGAT
>JAHECZ010000004.1:0-35918 GCA_024641475.1 Gammaproteobacteria bacterium | reverse complement strand
TGTCCTGCTTGCGCTCTCTGAATTTCGACCCGTCACATTCACTTTAAAAGTTCATTGATGCAATCAGCAAATTTTGGATAACACCTGCACGTCTCCAACGCTATACTCTCTGTTATAGAAAATAGACAGGGAGCACAACATGCGGCGTTTACTTTTTCTCAATATCATTTTTGTTATCGCGTTCACGGGCTGCCAAAAACAAATCGTTCCACAAAGCGCCATCGCCAGTGCGCACCCGCTTGCCACCGCGGCTGGAATGGAAATATTAGCGCAAGGCGGCAATGCCTTTGATGCTGCGGTGGCAGTGAGTGCTACGCTCGCGGTGGTGGAACCCTACAGCTCCGGATTGGGTGGTGGCGGATTTTATCTGTTACATCGACAAAAAGATGGTCTGCAAGTCATGCTGGATGCGCGCGAAGTGGCGCCATTGCAAGCCAGTGCCACGATGTATCTGGATGCAAAAGGCGAAGTTGTCCCGAATCGATCCACAGATGGTCCGTTGGCCGCCGGAATCCCGGGTGTGCCAGCTGCAATGGCCAGACTGGTCAAAGAGTATGGCAAATTACCGTTAACCAAAACACTTGCACCGGCGATTCGCATTGCCCGTGAAGGGTTTGCGGTCACGCCACACTATCAGCGCATGGCCAAATTCCGTTTGGCGGCATTGCGGACCTCGCCAGCGGCGAGCGCGATATTTCTTGTCAATAATGATGTCCCGCCGTTAGGCAGCAAGATCATCCAAACCGATCTGGCAACCACCCTGCAGCACATCGCTGAACAGGGCGCCGCAAGTTTTTATCAGGGTGATACGGCTGCGCAAATGCTCAAAGGAGTGCAAGCCGCCGGTGGTATCTGGAAGCAGGAAGATCTGCAAAATTACACTGTCAAGGATCGCTTGCCGATCGTGTTCAATTATCGTGGTTATCGCATTGTCTCTGCACCGCCACCTTCCAGTGGTGGGATTGCGATGGCGGAGATGTGTAACATGTTGAGTGAGTTCGAGCAGCGACCCATCGATGCGGTAAAACGTACCCATCTGATGATCGAGGTCATGCGTCGTGCCTACCGTGATCGCGCCGAATTTCTCGGTGACCCGGATTTCGTTAAAGTGCCGCAGGAAAAATTACTGAGCATCCCGTATGCCGAAGATACGGCTGGGACGATCAGCTTTGAGCATGCCACGCCAAATAATATTCTGCCGCCTGTCTATGCCTTGCCACCGCAAGGTAATCACACCACCCATTTCTCGATCATCGACACGGCGGGTAATCGTGTCGCTGCCACATTGAGCGTCAACCTGCCATTTGGCAGTGCATTTGTTGCACCCGGCACGGGCGTGCTGCTGAACAATGAAATGGATGATTTTGTCGTCAAACCCGGCGTGCCCAATAGTTATGGCCTGGTGGGCGCACAGGCCAACGCCATCGCACCCGGTAAACGCATGCTGTCCAGCATGACACCGACGTTTGTCGAGGGTAACGATAAAGTTGCGATTCTTGGTACGCCCGGTGGCAGTCGTATCATCACCATGGTGCTGGAAGGGGTGCTCGGTGTTATCGACAGCAAATCCGCACAACAGATCGTCGCCCAACCGCGCTTTCATCATCAATATCTCCCCGATGTCGTGCAATACGAGCAAGGTGCCTTCGACGCCGAACAGCTCACACAATTACAGCTACTGGGCCACATCGTGCAACAAGTCGAAAATCCCTATGGCAATATGCAGATCGTCATCTGGGACAAAACCAAAAAGCAAGTCAGTGCCGCCAGTGATCCGCGAGTTGAAGGGCAGGCGAGTGTGAAGTAACAAAAATGGAAGAAGTAATGATGGCTGAACGCACTGGTGAGAGAGAATCGAATTAGAAAAATATATTTTAATATGGAAATAATTGCTTTCTGCAGATGGTTCGTCGCGCAATTTGCGTTCGTCTGTGAATCAGTGTGGTGTGTGCTATAGTTCATACTACAAACTCTTGAGGAATAAATATTATGGCGGTAAAAAACAAACCTTCTGCGGCGGCACACGCCGCCTCCGTATTGAAAGCGATCTCATCGGCACAAACCAGCGCGATGCAGGCATTTTCCGGCTGGGGCAAGACCACTCATAAAGCGGTTACTGCGGCCGAGAAAAATCTCGCAGCGGCTTCTAAAAAAGTAAGTCGCATGCAGGTGCGCGCTGCCAAAGCGCTCAAGCGCGTGCAAAAAGCCAAAGCCAGGCAAGTCAAAGTGGTTGCCAGCAACGCCCGCAAGCTGGTGCAGACCGAATTAGCCATCGCGCGTGAAGCCATGAAGATGGCGCGCAACTCACATATCACTGCCAGGGCTGCACATAAGGTCTTTCAGGTAGTCGAAAAGAGTATGGCTGACGGTGTCAAAGCCGCAGAGAAAGCCGCACAGCCCAGGAAGCGGCGTCGGCGCGCCAAGAAGCAGGTAGCCTAATCATCCAGCGGCTAACACGGATGTTGGCGGCTTGCATCATAAGAATAATTTAAGGCTGCAACGTGATCGCCTGAATACTTTGTGACAGGAAAAAAAGGTAAACTAGCGCCTTGTCCATTCACAAGGAAAAACAATGAAACACCGTGCCCTCTTCATCCTGGTTACCTCTGTCCTGGCAAGCGCGAGTTTGCCGCTGTACGCCGCAGGCAAGGCCGAACTCAAGACCGATTTACAGAAAAACAGTTACAGTGTTGGTTATGATGTTGGTCGTGCCCTCAAGCGCCAGATTGGTGATGTCGATGGCGACGCGATGGCGCGTGGCATGAAAGACGCAGTTACCGATGCCAAGCCTGCTTTGCCAGAAAAAGAGATCACCGAACGCTTCCAGGCACAAAAAATGGCGGCAGCCAAGATTGTTCCTGATCGTAATAAAAAAGCCGGTGATGCCTTCCTGGCCAAGAATAAAACCGAAAAAGGTGTGACTACGACGGCCAGTGGGTTGCAGTACAAGGTTATGACCGCAGGTACCGGTAAAAAACCAACTGCCGATGACACTGTGACCGTGAACTATCGTGGTACGCTGATTGATGGCACCGAGTTCGACAGTTCATACAAACGTGGTCAGCCAGCAACTTTCCCGGTCAAGGGTGTGATTCCAGGCTGGACCGAAGCGCTGCAACTGATGAGCGTCGGCTCGAAATATATGTTGTATATTCCATCGAATCTCGCTTACGGCGAACGCGGTGCCGGCGGCACGATTGGACCCAACTCTACATTGATCTTTGAAGTTGAATTGATGTCGATTGGTGAACCCTCTGCCAAGAAGTAACATTGTCGCTGTTCAAGTCTCGATAAAGAAGGGCCGTCACCGAGTGACGGCCTTTTTTATTGATGGGGCATCACTGTGCTCAATCAAGACGGCTGCGGCTAACATGGCGCGAAAATTCATTGAGTGCTTCTACCGTTTCAGGGGAAAGCGATTGACCGAGATTTTGTTTTACCAGATTGACCGCCGCCTCGGCACCGCGAAACTTGGTTTGACCCGCCTCGGTTAATTTGACATAGAAAGAACGTTTGTCCAGACGGTTGTCGAAACTTTCAATTAATCCCGATTTTTGCAATTTTGCGATCAATACGCTCATCGTGGCGCGGGTGACGTGCATATTGCGGCTCAGATCCGATACGGTTATTTTTCCTGATTTATCCAGTACGTCCATCACTCGATATTGTGGCAGGCGTAAACCAAAATACATTAATGCGAGATTCAGTCGCGCTTCAAACTTTTGCATCGCGTCCAGCAGAAAGAATGCGTCCAGTTCACTCATGGGTGATTACACTCACTAATACAAACTAGTTAGTCAGGCTAACAAACATCATTTAAGTTTATTATCAGATAAATACTGCATATTCTCTACTTTAATTATCAAGAGTAGTTGTTTGTTTTTGAAAACAGTGCAACGAGTGATATGTCGCCACGAAAAAGGAGATGAATATGAATGCCATACCTAATGTAATTCATGCTGCGCCAACTGACATGGAGAGCCGTATACGCGCACTCGAAGACGAGCTTGCCGGGATGCGGGATCGTGTACCGGAAAATAAGGTGTCGATCATTCTGCTCTCCGGTGATTTCGATAAAGCCATGGCCGCATTTTTTATGGCGAACGGTGCGGCAGCGATGGGCATGGAAGTGACAATGTTCTTCACCTTCTGGGGCTGCACTGTGATCAAGAAGGGCAGAAAACTCAAGGGCAAGAAATTCTTGCACAAGATGGTCAATCTGATGTTACCCGGTAGTAGCAAGGATCTCGCACCGTCACGGATGTCCTTCGGCGGTATCGGACGAAAATTATTTAATTACATGATGAAGGGGGCAATGTCGCCGTTGGAAGAGCAGATCGATCTGGCGGTGGAATTAGGCATTAAATTCCAGGTCTGCTCGCCATCTCTGGCCATCATGGGTTTCGATGTGGACGAATGGGCGGTGCCCGTGGATATCTGTGGTGTCGCCGCGATGTATGATACCGCGTTGCACGCACGTACGGCGTATTTTATTTCCTGATACGCGGAGCGCCGTCATCGTAAGTTAAGCGCGAATGCGAGTCTGCTGTATTCCCGTCGTGGTGGTTAGTAAAATAAATAAAGCCGGCGCACTATTGAATATAGTGCGCCAGGAGTTAATGGTACGGAATATGGGTAAATATATTACTTAGCAGAGGTCGTACCAATTAATATACTTAGGTCTGGCAGTGTGGACAATAATAGGTTGCTCGTTGTCCAAGCACGATGTGCCGAACAGGCTGATGACACTTTCCGCAGGGCTCGCCTGCTCGTCCGTAAACACGCAATTGCTGGGCAAAGTAACCGGGTTGGCCATCGCCATTCACAAAATCGCGCAAGGTTGTTCCGCCTTGTTTGATCGATGCGCGCAGAACGTGTTTGATCGCTTTCACCAGTGTGGTATAGCGTTCCAGTGTGATCTTGCCGGCGGCGCGTTTGGGATGAATACCGGCGAGAAATAATGCTTCACTGGCGTAGATATTGCCGACACCCACCACGATGTGACTGTTCATGATAAATAATTTTACCGCAAGGCTGCGCCGACGGGATTGTTCAAACAGATAGTTACCGGTGAAACCACGCTCCAGTGGCTCGACACCTAACTCTTTCAGCAAAAAATGTGCATTAACTGGTTCACTGGTAAACAACACGCAGCCGAAGCGACGCGGATCGTGATAGCGCAGGATCTTGTTATTATCCAGAACAATATCCAGATGATCGTGTTTCTTGACTGGAGTATCGGCACCGACCAACCGCAGGTTGCCTGACATACCCAAATGAATAATCAGTGTGCCGGCTGGCATGCATAATAATAAATATTTGCCGCGTCGATCCACTGCGGTTATACATTGATCTTGAAGTAGTTTGGGCAGGTTGCGATCGACCGGCCAACGCAGGCGACGTTCACGGACGATAACAGCGGTAATACGCTGCCCAATCACATGCGGCGCAATACCGCGGCGGGTGGTTTCGACTTCAGGTAATTCCGGCATGCCGGTACGCTAGCTTATTTTTCGGTAGATGGCGATGGCTTGTCTGAGATTTTGTCGGTAGCCTTTTCCGGTACGTCAATCCTGGGCGGCAACGCCAATAAATCCTTGCGCTTATCCAGGCTGAGCGTGAACTGTAATTTCAAGTCATTGCGGATCAGAATCAGATCCTTATCCGTGACACGGCTGGCAAATTCCATGGGTTTTGGCTCGCCACTGCGATAAATCCGGACGGTGACAGGTGCCGGTTTGCCATCGTAATGATCCACTGCAATTGCCTGAGCGTAGCGCCAGCCGTCCAGCAGTGCGGTAATCTGATCGCTGGTATAATCTTTAGGTGCCGGCGTTAATGTCCATTTGCTATCTTTGAGTTCAGCGGTGAGCTTGGGGATTTCCAGTTTGGTGAAGGTTTTATTACCCGGTACGATAGCATGATCAAGAAAACTGTTGGGTGTCACGGCAATCTGGTACATGAACAGATCGGTAATCAGGTGCAATGTATTTTGAAAACGCAAATAACGTCGCGCCTGCATAGGTTCACTGCTGCCGAAATAAAATGTCTGATCATGATTGAAGGTAATACTGCCACGGGGTTTGTCCAGACCATATTTGCTCAAATCCATTTGCGCCAGATCATAATGCGCAATGGAAGTCGCGCCGGGTAATTGCAGCAGACTTTCGACTTTATAATCATTGGCCGGGTACTGATACGGCGCCGTCATGTACCAGTCACTACCGCGTTTTTCCAGAATGACATCATCCTGTTTGTCGCGATGTATCTGAATATGGGTGATGGTTTTCTTATCGATACTGGAAACGGTTTGTTTCGGTGGCGGTTGCTTGCCGGGTTGTAACACCACCAACAAGCCCAGGGAACCCGCCGCGATCAACAGGCCCAGATTCAATATTGCACGCGGTGTGAGTTTCATGCTTAACGTTTACGGCGGCGTAACCAGATGAATAGTCCAATACCAATTAAGATCGCAGGCAACACCAGGAAGAAGAAGCCACCCAGTAATGCCCAGGAGGTTTCCGATAAACTCAATTTTGTACCGGGGGCGGTGGTCGGCGGGATATCGATAAAATTATCATCTTGTGCCAGCCAATTAATAATGTTCTCACCCAATTGCTGGTTACCCTGATTACCGAGAAAGGCATTGGAGAGGAAGTCGCCATCACCAATGACGACAACGCGTTGCATTTTTGGAGCTTTGTCGGTGTCGGGCTTTTCATCGGGTTTGGCGGCTGTGGATTTTATTTCATGCATACCGGCAACACCAAAGGTGATGGGGCCATGCACATCGACGCCGGGATCAAATTTGACAGCGGATTTTAAATTGCCTTTTTCGAGCCAGCTATTGGGAACACTGCGCAAAAAATCCGTGTATTGCCACGCCGCAGTTTTTTGCGTTGTAATGGCGGAAACACGCGGGAACAAGCTCAGGAAAGTGAAGTTCTGCGTAATCGCGTGGGAGGGATACTCCGCCGCCATGACGATGCTGGGATCGTTGATACCTAATTGACGAATATCCAAATCCAGAATAATGCCAGCGGGAAAATCGACGCCGAGGGCTTTTGCTAATTCGGATAAATCAGCCTTGCCCAATGGATCATGCAGCCACAGCAGATTGCCACCATTATTCAAATAATCCTGGATAAGTTTGATCTCACCCTTGAGATACGATAATTCCGGGCTGGCGATAACCAGTACGGCAGTGTCCGCCGGGATGGCGTGTTCCTGAACGAGATTAACGGTTTTGCTGGCGATGCCCTTGCCGGCAAGATTTTGCAGGAAGCTGCCGTAATCATGATTGGCGCGGCCCTGTGGGTTGCGTTCACCGTGACCGCTAACGAAAACGATTTTACGTTCGCCGACACGTAACAGTCGTTGCAGGCTGTTGGTCAGGCTGGCTTCGTCAAAACTTTTAACATGCTCGCTGCGATTGCCGTATTGCACAATCATTTCGCCTTCAACCTGAATTCCCAGATCACGCACCTTGTCGGGATTGGTGAGCGGATCAACAAATTTAAGCTCGATGTTGGTTTTATGTTTCTGATAACGCTTCAGGAGGTCGCGGATCCGCAAATGTTCAGGTGCTTGTTCGCCGCCACTGGCATAAGCCGTGACACTGATGGTATCCGGCATTCGTTCCAGTACCTTGATACTGGCGGAGGATAAAGTGTGTCGCCCGGTGGCCGTCCAGTCGAATTCGGCTTTATATAAGACGGTGGCAGTAGCGAGCAGTCCGATCACCGCCAGAAATAAAATGACGAACACCAGTGTGTGCAGGCGTAATTGTCGACGAGAACTTTTGGTGATTTCCATGAGGGCTACTGTTTAATTAACGTTGTAAGCGATCGCTATCCAGCCGCCGCACACTTAACACCATGAAGGTGATAATCACCAGCAGGTAATAAGCGACATCGGCGGTATTAATGATACCGCGTGAAAAAGATTCGTAATGGGTTAACATCGACAGGTAAGACAGCACATTAAAATGACCATCATCGCCACCGGGATTGTTACCTGCCATGTTAATAATCCACAACAACAATAAGGCACCGAAGGTACTGATAGCGGCAATCGTGGGCTGATTGGTCAGACTCGACATGAATACGCCGATAGCGGCAAAGGCACATACCATCAGCAATGCACCAAGCAAGATACTAAAGAACAATCCCAAATCGATGCTGCCAGCAAGTAAGAGTGAAATCGGCATCAGACTGTAGATAAAGGTCATAATAAAAAAGAATGCGACCACGCCCAGGTATTTACCAAGCACAATCTCCGTCATTGATAACGGTGCCGAGAAAAGTAATGCCAGCGAGCGGCTGCGACGTTCTTCACTGATCACGCGCATGGTGATCAAGGGTACCACCAGCATCAAAACGATTGAGGCACTGTTATACAGTGGCACTACCACAAAATCAGTGACCCCCAGTGGCATGGAATACAGGTGCAGACGCGGTTGTTGGGTGACGAGAAAGTCCTGTAAGGCAATCATGAATAACAGCGATAAAATTATCTGCACTACCGCGATGATCGACCACGCCAGTGGCGACAGAAACAAACTGCGCAATTCGCGTGCGGCCAGAGTAAAAATCATGCGGCTTGCTCCTTGACCGGAACGGTAGCGGATGTTGCTTCAGCCGAGGTGATATCGACGAAGACTTGTTCCAGGGTTTTGAATTCCGGTGCCAGTTCGCACAAGCCCCAGCCACGTTCGGCCGCAATTCGTGCAATCTCGGCCCCTGGTTGCTGGTTGACAGCGTGTGTCAATCGCCAGCGGTTATTACCGAGATCATCGACACGCTGGATTAGCGGTAAATTTTGCAGTTCATGTATTGCAGGTGGATTTTGTAAGCCCAGCACCAAACTGGTCGCACGGGTTTGCGCATTGAGATTGCTCATGGAATCGTTATACACCAGTCGACCGCGATGAATGATCTGCACTTGATCGCACGTCATCTGTACTTCCGGCAGAATATGTGTTGACAGGATCACGGCGTGTTCTTTGCCGAGATCGCGGATCAAGGTGCGGATTTCGCGGATTTGAATCGGGTCCAGGCCGACGGTGGGTTCGTCCAATACAATCACGGCTGGCATATGAATGATGGCCTGCGCAATGCCGACGCGCTGTTGATAGCCTTTGGAAAGATTACCGATGAGGCGATGGCCGACGTCCTTCAATCCACAACGTTCTTTGGCGGTGGCTAACGCCGCTGAAATTTTCTCTTTGCTGATGCGATTGATACGGGCGCAAAAGCGCAGGTATTCATCGACCGAGAGTTCGCGGTATAACGGGGGTTGTTCCGGCAGATAACCGATTTGGGCTTTGGCTTGCTTGGGGTTGTCGAGTAAATCGATACCACAGATCTCCACGCGGCCGGCACTGGGTGCCAGATTGCCGGTGAGCATTTGCATGCTGGTGGATTTGCCCGCGCCATTGGGACCTAAAAATCCCAGTACTTCGCCGCGGCGCACCTCAAAGGCGATGGAATTAACCGCGACAATGGGGCCATAATGGCGGCTTAAGTGTTCGACCTTGACCAGAGTTTCAGTTGTCATTGCTCAGCTTATCAGGTTGTTATTAGCCTGGCGTAACGTTGTCGCCGTGAGGCGCTTCATTATAGGCATGTGTTGTACAGTGACAAGATGTTTCTGAATAAGTTTCCGGGTTTTGTACTGTGGATATTAGAAACGACAGTGTTATCGTTTTGTTAAGGAAATTCAAATTGTGACTGCAATCGCAACGGCGATCATCGTTGGCATTGATACCGGCGGTACGTTCACCGACTTTGTGGTATGGCGCGACGCACAGCTAACCGTGCATAAAGTCTTATCCACTCCTGCTGCGCCGGAGCAGGCAATATTAAAAGGTCTGCAGGAACTGGATTTACTGAACGACACGACACGGCCGTTATTCATCGTGCACGGTTCGACGGTGGCAACCAATGCCGTGTTGGAAGGCAAAGGCGTGCGTACTGCCTACATTACCAATCGTGGATTAGGCGATGTGCTGACGATTGGACGGCAAACTCGACGCGAACTGTATAATTTACAACCAGTCGCACCAACACCCCCCGTTGCTGCTGATCTGTGTCTGGAAACAGGCGGTCGCCTTGCTGCTAATGGTGAACTTATCGATCCATTGACAGCAGAAGATCTGCAACGACTCCGACAGCAACTCCTGCAACTTGCACCGCAAGCGGTGGCGATCAATTTATTATTTTCATTTGTTGATGATGGTTGCGAGCGGCAGATCGAAGCGATAGTGCCGGACGGCATGTTTGTCACGCGCTCGTCGGCAATCTTGCCTGAATATAAAGAATATGAACGTGGTATGACCACCTGGTTGAATGCTTATGTGGGCCCGTTGATGCAGGGTTATCTGGCGCGTTTGTCGGCGGCGGTATCGCATGCGCAAATTACCGTGATGCAAAGCTCCGGCGGGACAATTGCCGCAGAGCAGGCGGGCAGGCGTGCGGTCAATTTATTGTTGTCCGGTCCGGCTGGTGGTTTGGCGGCAGCAAATTATATTGGTAAACATAGCCAACGATCGCGGTTGTTAACTTTTGATATGGGTGGTACCTCGACGGATGTCGCATTGATTAATGGCGATCTGCAACTCAGCAATGAAGGATGTATCGGTGGTTATCCTGTCGCGGTACCGATGGTGGATTTGCACACGATCGGTGCCGGGGGTGGATCGATTGCGTATGTGGATAGTGGTGGTGTGCTGCAAGTCGGACCGCAATCGGCGGGCTCTGATCCCGGACCGGTTTGTTACGGCCGCGGCGGCACACAAATCACGGTCACTGATGCCAATCTGCTATTGGGACGTTTGCGTAGCGATGCATTTCTCGGTGGTCGAATGCAATTAGACACTACTGCGGCGCAGCTGGCGATGCAGCTATTAGCCGCGCAATTACATCTGGGCATGGAAGATACCGCATTGGGTATCGTGCGTATTGTCAATGAACATATGGCACAGGCATTACGGGTGATGTCAGTGCAGCGTGGTATCGATCCACGCCAGCTGACACTTGCGTCATTCGGCGGTGCAGGTGGTTTGCACGTGTGTGCGCTGGCAGAAGCGTTGGGCATGACTCAGGCATTGGTGCCAATTCATGCCGGGGTATTATCCGCATTGGGAATGATCGTTGCGCCGCGTGCACGGCAAATGTCGCATACGCTGACAGGCTTGTTAATGAACTATCGTGATGCAGATATCTCATCATTACTGAAACCACTGGTGGAACATGGCCAACAGGAACTTGCGCAAGAAGGTGTGGCTTTGTCACAGATACAACAGCGGAACAGTCTGGATCTGCGTTATCAGGGGCAAGCGTATACCTTGAACATTCCCTGGAGCGATATCGGCAACACTACGGCAGCGTTTCATCAATTGCACCAACAGCGTTATGGGCATGCATTGACTCTGCCGATTGAATTGGTGAATCTGCGGGTAGCGCTTACGGCGCACGCCACTGACATCAGTTTGCCGCAACAAGTACCGCTTGCTGCAGCGTTGCAATCTATCCATTTATATGGAGTGGATCTGCCTGTAGCGATGTATCTGCGTGATGCATTGCCTATGGATGAAGTGATTCATGGTCCGGCATTGATCGTTGAGCCGGTGGCGACAACGTACCTGGCGCCGGGCTGGCAGTTAAACAAAGATGAGTACGGCAATCTGTTTTTGCAAGTGCATCCTTAGTCAACCATTAGTGTAAACAGTGCTTAAGCTGCCTGGTTTTGTTTGAGACTCTCGTAAAACGCTTTGCTCCATTGCAAGGCATTTAAATAAATCGAACGCATTTCATCGGTACCGAAGTTCGGCATGTCGGCTTTGTCCCATTCGCCACGTTCATAAGCAATGACAGCATGCAGTGTTTTGCCGAGCTTGCCGTCGTGGTTTTGTATGGCCGCCACTACACTGTCGGCCAGTGGCAATTGCGCCAGGATGTCGGCCATGGGTTTATCCATAATGGCATCCATGACTGAAAATAAACCGACGGTAAAATAGCTGGCCTGATGTTTTTTATCCTGAATTGAACCTAGTTGTTCGCACATTTGTGCGCGGATAAAGGCGGTGAGAAATAATTCAAAGGGTTTGTCATGAATGCTGGTGACTAATAACAAACTGATGAGATTGCGTACGGTAATCATGCCCAATAACAAAATGGCGCTTTTGATGGACTCAATGGTGTGGTTGAGTCCATATTGTGAGGAATTGATATAGCGTAGCAAACGGTAAGAGAGCGTCACATCCTGTGTAACCAGTTGCAATAATTCTTCCGTATCTATCTCCGGGTCACTGATTTTGGCCAACAGATGGATCAACGATAAACGATTACTCGGGGTGTGTTGCCCCTTGAGGATGTTTGGTTTGCAAAAGAAGTAACCCTGGAAATACTCGAAGCCGAGTTGTTGGCACAGCGCAAATTCTTCCTGGGTCTCGACTTTTTCTGCAAGTAATTTCAAAGGATGTTGTCGCAGGCGTTTGACCGTATCCCGCAAGGTATCGACATCCATGGCCATGATATCGAGTTTGACGATATCGGCGCAGTCCACCAGGGGTTGTAAATGTTCATGGTAGACAAAATCGTCCAGGGCAATTTGGTAACCCTGTCGCCTAAGACGTTGCACCCCGGCAATAACCGCCTCGGTCGGTTGAATGGTTTCCAGAATCTCCAGAATCAAATGCTCATGTCCGCCCGGTAAGGGCAGCATGCCTTGAATAAAATATTCGGTCAGATTGATGAAAGCGGGAACTTCTCCGACAACATTCTCCAGACCGATGCCGGTCAAGGCGTTGACGATGAGTTCGGTAGTGGCGCGATCCGGATCATCGATTTGGGCTCGATTGGTTTCATCGCTGCGAAACAATAATTCATAGGCAAACACACGCAGCTCGCGGTCGTAAATGGGTTGTCGTCCCAGGTAGATATTCTGCATCGGTTGTACCTGTCAGCACGCAGCAGGGTAAGGGGTGTCGTGCGCTTGTTTTTGTTATATCGGCTGCGCGCAGGCTGACTTTATGTTCGGGCACAAAAAACCCCGCCGGAGCGGGGTTTTATCGCTGTAAATCTTGCAGATGAATTACTTAATCTTGGCTTCTTTATACGCGACATGTTTGCGTGCCACGGGATCGAATTTCATGATCTCCATTTTTTCAGGCATGGTGCGCTTGTTTTTGGTGGTGGTATAAAAGTGCCCGGTGTTGGCGCTGGATACCAGACGAATTTTCTCGCGAATTTTTTTAGTGGCCATAAATTAGCTCCTTAGATCTTTTCGCCACGGGCACGCAAGTCGACGAGGACGGCTTCAATGCCCTTCTTGTCGATGGTCCGCAGGCCCTGTTGACTGATGCGCAGGGTCACATAACGATTTTCTGATTCGACCCAGATACGATGAGTATGCAGGTTCGGTAAAAAGCGACGTTTCTTGCGATTATTGGCGTGTGAAACGTGATTCCCGACAATGGGTCGCTTTCCGGTAATTTGGCATACGCGCGACATGATTTTCTCCAAAAATGAACTGCCCGAGCAAAAGAGGGCGAATTCTATACTAGCCAGCCGCGTTCGGCAAACGACACGCACTCCCCATCCCCCACGACCAGGTGGTCCAGCACCCGGACATCCACCAGGGCCAGAGCCGCCTTGAGGCGATCGGTCAAATCCCGGTCGGCCTGGCTGGGGTTGGCCACCCCGGAGGGATGATTATGGGCCAGAATGATGGCAGCCGCATTGTGGCGCAGGGCCTGCTTGACCACTTCACGCGGGTGGACGCTGGCGCCATGAATCGTGCCACGAAATAGCTCCTCGAACTGCAGGCAGCGGTGGCGATTATCCAGATACAGGCAGGCGAAAACTTCATGCGGATAGTCCCGCAGTCGCGCACTAACATACTGCTTGGCCTGAGCCGGGTCGGTAATGCCATCACCTTGTTGCAGGGTTTGCCAGAGATGGCGTCGTCCCATCTCCAATACTGCCTGCAATAAAGCATATTTGGCTGAGCCCAGGCCCTTGATACGGCAAAAGCTGGCGCGATCGGTGGTCAACAAAACCCGTAGATTGCCAAACTCTGTCAGTAGCTCCCTGGCCAAATCGACAGCCGACTTGCCTGGCAGTCCCGTACGCAGAAATATGGCGAGAAGTTCGGCATCAGAGAGTTGCTGTGGACCGGAATTGAGCAGGCGCTCACGCGGCCGTTCGTGAATTGGCCAATGACGAATGGACATGATCGACCTCCTTGTCGAATCTTTGATTGTTTAGACTAAGGTGAGTGTGGTGTTATGTCTATAATGAATGCATGACATTTTCAGGATGAGTCAGAACATGCTCGAACGGTTAGCCAATAAACGTATTTTACTGGGTGTTACTGGCAGTATTGCGGCTTATAAAGCCGCTGAGATCGTGCGTCGCTTGCGCGAAACAGGCACAGAAGTGCGGGTGGTCATGACGCGTGCTGCGACGGAGTTTGTCACGCCGATGACTTTCCAGGCGCTGTCGGGTAATCCGGTTCATTTGGAATTGCTGGATGCACAGGCCGAAGCCGCGATGGGACATATCGAGTTGGCCCGTTGGGCGGATGCCATTCTGGTGGCACCGGCGAGTGCCAATTTTCTTGCGCGATTACGCGAGGGGCGTGCCGATGACTTACTTGGCGCACTTTGTCTGGCCAAAGATGTGCCATTAATATTGGCGCCCGCCATGAATAATCGAATGTGGCGTGACCATGCTACGCAGGACAACCTGCAAACGCTCAAGAGCCGAGGCGTGCTGGTATTCGGACCCGATGAAGGTAGTCAGGCCTGCGGAGAAACAGGTACGGGCCGATTGCAAGAGCCGAGCAACATCGTGGCGCAATTAGCGGACATCTTCAAAGGCGGCGCGTTGGATGGTTTACGGGTGTTGCTGACGGCCGGACCCACTCAGGAAGCGATCGATCCGGTGCGATATATTAGTAACCATAGCTCCGGCAAAATGGGTTATGCGCTGGCTACCGCCGCCATGGAAGCCGGGGCGCGGGTAACCCTGGTCAGTGGCCCGGTGAGCCTGGCGCCACCAGCAGGTGTACAGGTGATTCCGGTTACCACGGCGGTGCAGATGGCCAAGGCGGTGATGGCGCAACTCAACGCCACCGATATTTTTATTGCGACAGCTGCCGTGGCCGATTATCGCCCCGCAGAGGTGGCGGATGAAAAGATTAAAAAATCAGCAGAAAATCTCACTCTGAATCTGACGCGTAACCCGGATATTTTACGAACCGCCAAACAGACGATGCCGGGGGTTTACTGCGTCGGTTTTGCGGCTGAGACCACCGACGTGATGAACCATGCCCGCGCTAAATTAACTGATAAAGGTGTGGAGATGATTGCCGCTAATTTGGTAGGGACGGCGGCAGGCGACAGCGGGTTTGGCAGTGACAATAACACGCTCATTCTTTGCACACGTGAGAGCGAGGTGACCTTACCCCTGGCGCCCAAAAACAAAATTGCCCGTGAAGTCATTACGCATGTGGCACGGTTGTATCCGCTATGGCGACAGACACGCAAGGACTCGGCGCAAATTTTACGATTTGGCAAACCACCGATAAGTTAAAAGCAGTTACCATTGCAGAATAAAAATTTAAAGTGGGAAGCCAGAAATGACAACACGACCAAAGATCGAATTAAAATTACTGGATGCGCGCCTGGGTAAGGACATTGCATTACCAGCGTATGCGACTGCCGGTTCGGCCGGGATGGATTTAAGAGCGTGTGTTGATGCACCAATCGTGCTCAAGCCTGGTGAAACACACCTGATCCCCACCGGGATGGCCATTCATCTGAACGATCCGGGATTAGCTGCCGTGATCCTGCCACGTTCAGGATTAGGGCATAAGCACGGTATCGTATTGGGGAATCTGGTTGGTTTGATCGATTCGGATTATCAGGGGCAGTTAATGATCTCCTGCTGGAATCGCGGCCAAAGCACTTTTACGATAGAGGTAGGTGAACGCATCGCGCAGCTGGTGATCGTGCCAGTGGTGCAAGCGGAATTTGAGATTGTGCCGGAATTTGTGCAAAGCCATCGCGCCGAAGGCGGTTTTGGCCACACCGGCCGGACCTGATGACATTTCATAACTGACAAGGATAACCATGGCCAGACGTCGAAGCAGCCGGTCGCGCCGCCGCGCCCAGGAGAGCAAAAATCCAGGAATGACACTCAACACTGTTACGTTGATGTCATATTTATTTGGTGTGTTGATACTGGCACTGGCCTTATGGGTCAGTATGCAATTGTCCTATAACCAAATCGTGTTTCAACGCGAGGCGGCTGCCGAGGCGGTAGCCAAAAGTGTGGCCTATCAGATTACTCAGGCTGCTGCGTCAGATGTGCACGCACTGGAAAGTATTGCGCGGGATCCTGCCATGGTTGCGCTGATTGAAAGCGGTGATGCCAACGCGATGCGCGCGCGTGCGCTGCAGTTAAAAACCGCCTTTGCGCTGGCGCTGGATTTGCGCATCAACAAGGCCGGTGTGACTAACGTCAATGAATCATTGCTCCCCTCACTAAGTTATGCCTGTGTGGATCTGATTCATTTGGTGGAAGGCGGTGACAAAGCGCCGCCGATCGAGATTCATTATCCCAATACCCCACAGGAACATCTGGATGTGGTCCGACCCGTCGTCAAAGACGGCCGGGTGATCGGTTATCTGCAATTGGTGAATAACATAAATGCCATCAAGATCTGGCTGGCCGATATCACCAGTGAAACCTATGTTGAATTAACCCAACACAATGACGAAGGCAAGCCCGGTGTTTTATTGGGTAAGGTGGGTAATGCGGATCTGCGCAGCGGATCGGCGGCAGCTTATACCGTTGGCGGCACGCGCTGGCGCGTGAGTGTCTGGTCCAGGCCGTCCGCATCGGTTTTGCCGATTGGACTGGATGTGTTGTTTGTATTTATCGTTGCAGTGCTGTTACTGGGCGGAATTTTGTACTATCTGAGAAAGGTCGTCAGTAATGCCATTCGTTTGGATGTCAAGAATTTATTATTGCTCACCGTGGAAACCATGCGCGGTACCAAACAGCATGAATTTCATTTGCGCATGGATGAATTTATTGATGCCGTGCCGCGGATAGAAGAATTACGTAGTACGGCGCCGATCGATCGTGAGCGCGACACCGATCCGAATGCCATCAGCTATGGCTCGCCGAGCCAGTTCAATTCGGCCGATACCTTATTCGTCAGTGCCAGCGCCATCGCTGTGGAAGAGATCAGTGCAGAAGTCAGCATACCGACAAAACAACCGCAAATGGCCACCGCGCCTGTAGCAAGGCAATCCGGCAAAGCGAATTTTGCACCACCGGTGGAATCAGCTACAGCTGCCGCACCGCCGGCAGAAATTTTTAAAGCGTATGATATTCGCGGTGTCGTAGGGACGACGTTAACCGCTGCTTATGCGCAATTGATTGGTCGCGCACTGGGAAGTGCTGCAATGGAGCGGGGCTTGAAACGCATTGCCTTCGGGCGAGATGGGCGTCTTTCCGGTCCGGAGCTCGGTGGCGCATTGGTGCAAGGTCTGCGTGAATCCGGCATCGACGTGATTGATGTTGGCATGGTGCCGACACCGGTGCTGTATTATGCCGCGTATGAATTAACGGACGGTACCGGTGTCATGCTCACCGGCAGTCACAATCCGCCGCAGTACAATGGCTTCAAAATGATGCTTGGCGGCGAGACACTTGCCGGCGATGCGATCGCAGCGTTGCGTGAACGCATCGTGCAACTAAAATTCACCAGCGGTAATGGCGGGTACAGCACTCAGGCATTAATCAAACCCTATGTCGATAGGATTATCGGTGATGTCAAACTCAAGCGGCCACTCAATGTGGTAATCGACTGTGGGAATGGCGTGGCAGGTGCGGTCGCGCCATTGTTGTTTAAGGCCTTGGGTTGCGCCGTGACAGAATTATATTGTGATGTGGATGGCAAATTTCCCAATCACCATCCCGATCCGAGCAAGCCGGAAAATCTCAAGGATCTGATTGCCACAGTCAAGGCCAAACACGCCGACATCGGTCTGGCGTTTGATGGCGATGGTGATCGTCTTGGCGTGATTGATTCTGGCGGTAAAATTATTTATCCGGATCGCTTAATGATGTTGTTTGCTACGGATGTATTGTCGCGTAATCATGGCGCGCAAATTATTTATGATATCAAGTGCAGTAATAATTTAACCAAAGTGATTTGGGAGAAAGGCGGTGAGCCACTGATGTGGAAGACCGGTCATTCCCTGATTAAAGCGAAAATGAAACAGACTGGTGCGCTTTTAGCCGGAGAAATGAGCGGCCATATCTTCTTCAAGGAACGCTGGTATGGATTTGATGATGGACTCTATTCCGGCGTGCGCCTGTTGGAAATTCTTGCCAACGATCTGCGCAAATCCAACGTGTTATTCGCAGCCTTGCCGGATGCTGTCAACACACCGGAACTGAATGTCGCCATGCGCGAAGGCGAAAATCACCAATTTATCGAAAATTTCATGACCAAGGCGGATTTTGGTGACGCGAATGTCACCATGATTGATGGCTTGCGTGCAGATTATGCGGATGGCTGGGGCCTGGTGCGTGCTTCCAATACCACGCCGGTGCTGGTCTTGCGTTTTGAAGGCCAAACCGATGCGGCCATGAAACGCATTCAGCAGACCTTCAAGAAGCAATTGTTAGCGATCAAGCCTGATCTGAAATTACCTTTCTAAATACTGATGCTGTTGCCGGGCGCAGACCGTCTGTTCCCGGCAACAGATATAATCGGACTAAACCCCTTTCTAGTTATTCCAATTCCACGGTATGATTTACCGCACTGTTCACCCTAACCGATAACAATAAGCAATGAGTATTGATTCCCAGCAAGCCAAAAATATTGCCAAAGTGTTGAGCGAGGCGCTGCCTTATATCCGTCGCTTCCAGGGCAAGACCTTGGTTATAAAATATGGTGGTAATGCCATGACGGACGAAGCCCTGAAAAAGGGGTTTGCCCGGGACATAGTGCTGATGAAACTCGTTGGCATGAATCCCGTGGTCGTGCATGG
Organism: Gammaproteobacteria bacterium; assembly: GCA_024641475.1. Lineage (GTDB taxonomy): Bacteria > Pseudomonadota > Gammaproteobacteria > UBA6429 > Thiohalophilaceae > JACQBC01. Next base: position 16,840 of record JAHECZ010000004.1, on the reverse strand, counting down.
CGGCGGACCGCAAATTGGCAATATGCTTAAGCAGATTGGCAAGGAAAGCACTTTTGTCGATGGCATGCGGGTTACTGACAACGAGACCATGGATGTCGTGCAGATGGTGCTGGGCGGTCTGGTGAACAAGGAAATCGTTACCTTGATCAACACTCAGGGTGGCAAAGCAGTCGGATTAACCGGCAAGGATGCGCAAATGATCACGGCACGCAAAATGACATTTACCCGGCAATCAGCCGAGATGGCAGCACCAGAAATCATCGATATCGGCCATGTCGGTGATGTTGCCGCCATTGATCCAACTATCGTGCAAACCCTGGTGCAGGATAATTTTATTCCTGTCATTGCCCCGATTGGCGTCGGCGAGGATGGGCAATCCTATAATATCAATGCCGATGTGGTGGCAGGCAAATTAGCCATTACCTTGAAAGCGGAGAAACTCATTCTGCTGACCAATACAACCGGGGTTCTCGACAAGGAAGGCAAACTGATGACGGGATTACGCGCACAGCAGGTTGATACTCTTATCGCCGATGGCGTTATCTATGGCGGTATGTTACCAAAGGTACGCTGTGCGCTCGATGCAGTGCGCTCTGGTGTCAAACATGCGCAAATCATCGATGGTCGTGTTGAACACGCAGTGCTGCTGGAAGTTTTAACGGATGAAGGTGTCGGCACCTTGATCATGGGTTAACAATAATGACAGATACGAAAGAAAAACCTTCACGTCGGCAGCAGATTCTTGAAACGCTGGCGTTGGAACTGGAACATTCCCCAGGCGAGCGTATTACCACCGCGGGGTTGGCCAAAGCTGTTGGCGTTTCCGAAGCAGCGTTATATCGGCACTTTCCCAGCAAGGCCAAAATGTTCGAAGGTCTTATTGAGTTTATCGAAGAGAGCGTGTTTGGTCTGGTGACACGCATTTTGCAGGACGAAAAGCTGGCCAGCCGCCGCTGTGAAAAGATACTGACTCTGGTATTAGGGTTTGCACAGAAGAATCCAGGTATCACACGTCTGTTGACCGGTGATGTTTTAACAGGTGAAACAGAACGCCTGCGCAAGCGTATTGACAAGTTTTACGAGCGACTTGAAACCCAAATCAAACAGGTATTACGCGAAGGCGAAGCGGCGGGGGACTTTCAGCTCGGGACTCAATTAGCGGCGTGCGCCAATTTGTTGTTGGCCAGTATTGAGGGCCGTATGCAGCAATTTGTACGCAGTGGCTTTGCAGCCCAACCGCTCACGCTCTGGGATGAGCAATGGGTTATGCTCAACCGCAATCTGCAATGATTCGGGAAGTTATCGTCAGGGACTTAATTAAACAGATTTTTTCGCTTGAGTTCGCGAAAGCGTTTCAGATCATCATCGTAGCGCTTGATTAAGCCAGCCTTCTCTACTTCGCGTGTTTTATAGGATTTACGCAGATCGGCCACTTCCTGGCCAAGTGTATTGATATCGTCCACCAGTTTGGCCGGTGGGGTCTTGCCATTGCGTTCATAATTGCCGGCTTCATGATTGAGTTGATCCAATCGACTTACCTGTAGAGCAAGATTTTTCTTGATGATGTCCATCTGTGTCGTGACACCTTCCAGGGTTTTATCACGCGCCAGCAGCAGATCTTTTTCGGCAGTGTAACTATTGAGCAATACATCATCGCGGCGCTTTTGTTCGGCGAGCTTGAGTTGGCGAGCCTGGATTTGACGTTGGCGTTCTTGTTCGCGTTCCTGTTCTTCCCGGGTGCGTACGGCTTCACGAACTTCAACGACGACTCCATAATCATTTAGTAATTCGATGCGGTTGCGGGCGTATTCCGGAGGGACAGTCGAACCGCATTCGCGTACACCATTATTGTCATACCAGCATTTGATCAGCAGTTTGCTGCCGGCTGCAAGTGCCGCGGCATTCCATAATGTACTGGCGAATATACCTATCAGGGCTTGTATGAGGATTTTCTTCATAATGGGCATTTGCGTTTCAACCAACAATGTTATCTTAACGCCAATATAACGGCATAGGTCAATGATTGTGTTAGAACAAAGTATCCTGTTTCTGATTTCCTTTATTGCCAATGCCCTTTCCGCATTTGCCGGTGGTGGGGCAGGCTTGCTGCAATTACCAGCGCTTATCTTTCTGGGACTGCCGTTTAGTGTGGCGCTGGCAACCCACAAATTAGCCAGCGTAGCCTTGGGGGTTGGTGCCAGTCTACGCCATTTGCGGGAACATAATCTTGAACGGCGTTTCATTTTTCTGCTCATTCTCAGTGGTGTCCCGGGCGTCATTCTCGGAGCTCGACTTGTCCTGTTTATCCCCGATCGCACTGCCAGTTTCGCTCTGGGGGTTTTAACGCTTGGCCTGGGGGTGTATTCAAGCCTGCAGAGCCAATTAGGCCAGAATTATCGTCCTCAGCACCGGGATCGCCATGGTGCCATTCTGGGGGGCATTGTCCTTTTTACTATCGGCATATTGAATGGTTCCTTAACCTCTGGAACCGGGTTGTTCGTCACCCTGTGGCTGGTGAAATGGTTTGGGCTGGATTACAAACGGGCAGTCGCGCACACGCTGGTATTGGTGGGTCTGTTCTGGAATGGCAGTGGGGCGCTAACACTCAGTTTACAAGGCATGACCAAATGGGAATGGATCCCGGTACTTATCGCCGCGTCATTATTGGGTGGCTATGTGGGGGCGCATTGGTCCATCGTGAAGGGCAATCGCGCCATCAAACGCGTCTACGAAATTGTCACGATTGTGGTGGGCGCCAAGCTAATCATCGGTTGAAAGGCATATCACACCCCATATTGGTCACGATATGTTTGGATTGCGGCCAAGTGTGGTTGATATTGCGGGTTAGTGGCAATGTACGTGATCAAATCAGTCAGACTGATGATGTTGATCACGGGAATCCGGAACGTTTCCATCACTTCCTGAATGGCAGATTTATCTCCTTGCCCCCGTTCTTGTCGATCCAGGGCAATGACAACGCCTGCCGGCGCGGCACCATGGTGCTGAATAATGTCCATGGATTCACGAATTGCTGTTCCAGCAGTGATCACATCATCGATGATCAATACGCGACCCGTTAATGGCGCGCCGACGATATTACCACCTTCGCCGTGGGTCTTGGCTTCCTTGCGGTTAAAACTATAAGGCGTGTCAAGCTGATGGTGTTCTGCCAGCGCGATGGCGGTGGTGCTCGCCAGTGGAATGCCTTTATAAGCCGGTCCAAACAACACATCAAAGACGATGCCACTGCGCGCAATGGCTTGCGCATAATATTGTCCAAGTTTGGCCAAGCGCTGGCCGGTATTGAACAGTCCGGCATTAAAAAAATAGGGTGAGAGACGGCCCGATTTGAGTTTGAATTCACCAAAGCGCAAGGCCTGCGCTTGTAATGCCAGTTCGATAAAATCGCGTTGATAATCCTGCATGAGATGTCTGCTGCTTCTGCTAACCAGAGAGTCGTGTATGATACACGCAAAAAAGGGGTCATGCGAAGTCAAACATGCGAGTCATCAGCTGCAATGTCAACGGTATCCGTTCTGCCGAAAAAAAAGGCTTTTTCACCTGGTTAGCGCACCAGCGTGCCGATGTGGTCTGTGTGCAGGAGACCAAGGCGCAGGAAGACCAGTTGCATGAGATTTTTTATCCCAATGGGTTTCATTGCTATTACTTTGATGCAATAAAAAAAGGCTATAGCGGTGTGGCAATTTTTTGCAAACGTGAACCGGATAAAATTACTCGTGGCCTGGGTTGGGAACGTGCCGATACCGAAGGCCGTTATATACAAGCTGACTTTGGCAAGATTAGTATTGCTTCCTTTTATTTGCCTTCCGGTTCTGCCAGTGAAGAACGCCATCATGCCAAACTCAAATTTATGGATCAGCTCTACGCCGAGTTGAAAAAAATGCGGCGACGCCAGCGCGAGTATATTCTTTGCGGTGACTGGAATACGGTGCATAAAGAAATCGACATCAAGAATTTCAAAGGCAACCAGAAAAACTCCGGCTGTACGCCGCAGGAGCGACAATGGATTGACGATCTTTTTAATAAAGTTGGCTGGGTTGATGCATTCCGTGAGGTGGATGCACGTGCCGAACAATACACCTGGTGGTCCAATCGTGGTCAGGCGCGCGCCAAAAATGTCGGCTGGCGTATCGATTATCAAATTATTAGCCCTGGCTTGAAAGACACGGTTCAGAAAGCCGCTGTATATACCGAAAGCTGGTTTTCCGATCACACGCCATTGACGATCGATTACGCGATCGAATTAAAAGATTGATGACAGATGGCAAAAACTGCAACAGTGCGGAGTTGGGGTGAGATATGGCAGGCCTACACGGATCGGCGTGTCATGGGCATGTTGTTTCTGGGTTTTTCTGCGGGGTTACCGTTTCCGCTGGTGTTTGCGACATTATCGGCATGGTTGAATGATGCCAAAGTAGAAAAAGCCACGATCGGTTTTTTTGCATGGATTGGACTAACGTATTCACTAAAAGTGTTCTGGTCGCCGATCGTTGATCGGGTGCAGTTACCTTTTCTCACTCGCTGGCTTGGTCAACGTCGTGGCTGGATGTTGCTGGCCCAGGTTGGTATTGCTGCAGGACTGTTTGGGATGGCCTCGACCAATCCGGCATTACATCTTACCGCCATGGCGCTGTTCGCCTTGTTGGTGGCATTTTCGTCGGCCACCCAGGATGTCAGTCTCGATGCGTATCGAATTGAAGCAGTCGGCGCTGATCTGCAAGGGATGATGGCCGGCATGTACCAAAGTGGTTACCGCATTGCTGCTTCGTTGGTAGGCGGTGCGGTAGCACTCTATCTGGCGCAATGGACAAGCTGGCACATGACCTATCTTGTCATGATGGGCTGCATGAGCGTGGGGATTATTACCGTGCTGTTGATTCGCGAACCACCACACGTCATCAACCAGGGCACACAACAAATGGAACAGCGGGTGATTGACTATCTGGAAGGCAATCAACATTTGCCACCGCTGATCATGCGTTTCAATGCCTGGTTTATCGGCGCAGTAGTGTGCCCATTCGTGGATTTTTTTCGCAGGAACGGTAAATCGGCAATGTTTATTTTGTTGTTTATCGCCATTTACCGGATTGGTGAGATCGTCCTGGGTAATATGGCCAATCCGTTTTATCTTGATTTGCAATTTAGCAAAATCGAGATTGCCAATATCAGCAAGATTTATGGTGTGCTGATGACAATACTTGGCGCAATGATCGGTGGGTCAATGGTATTGCGCTTTGGCGTGATGCGAATTCTATTGCTCGGCGCCGTTCTGGTTACCTTGTCTAATTTATTATTCGCGCAGTTGGCTGTCATCGGGCATGACCTGGGATGGTTAACCTTTGTCATCAGTGCAGATAATTTTTCCGGTGGCTTGGCGGGTTCGGCCTTTATTGCCTATTTGTCACGCTTGACGAATACGGCATATACGGCGACCCAATATGCGCTATTTAGTTCACTGATGACCTTGTTCCCCAAAACCATTGCCGGTTTCTCCGGGATTATCGTGGGTACGTATGGTTATCCGGTCTTTTTCACCTATGCGGCCATGCTGGAAGTCCCGGCAATCATAATGGTGCTGTATCTGATGTACCGTCAGGCGAAATCCGGCGACGCGTAACGCCATGGAATTTACCTTGCTGTCCGCGTTTTTGCTAGGTCTGTTGGGCGGAGTCCATTGTGTCGGGATGTGTGGCGGTATCGTGACTGCGCTGACGTTCAGCACCGATCCTGCGCAGACGAGTTCACGTCGCGTGGGCATCCAGCTTCTGTACAATTTAGGGCGAATCAGCAGCTACACACTGTTTGGTTTGATCGCCGGTGCATTATCACAATTCAGCGCGACACTACTGGTTAATGTGCATCAACTACAAATTGTATTGCAAGTTATTGCTGCGTTATTCATGCTGGCAATGGGTTTCTATCTGGCAGGCTGGTGGCAAGGGCTGTTGCAATTGGAACGCGTCGGTCAGTTAATCTGGCGACGCATCGAGCCTCGTGCACGGCATTTGTTACCTATTCGCTCACACAAAAGTGCATTGCTGGTTGGTATGGTGTGGGGTTGGTTGCCTTGCGGCTTGGTGTATAGCGTGGCGTTCTACGCCATGAGCAGTGGCAGCGCGGTGCATGGCGCATTGTTGATGTTTTGTTTCGGACTTGGCACGTTGCCAACTTTGCTTGCCAGTGGCTTGCTGGCGAATTCGCTGTTAGGTTGGTTACGGCATCCGGCAGTGCGAACTGGCGCGGGAATGATCGTAATTGGATTTTCATTCTTGCTAATATATCGGCTATTTACTTATTGACGCTGTGTCGGCAGGGCAAACGCAACCAGCTTGAGTACAACGCTGAGAATGACCAGCCATGGGCTAATCGTAAATAATGTATGCCAGGCGCGATTGGGCGCATGCAAAATTTCAAAATCATTGACGAATATCACTTCACATGCACCATTGCCGGTGTCCTGACGTGTGGTACTGGTGCGCCGCACCCAACCGGGGCGCGATTGCCAGCTATAGTTGATCAACATACCGCGCAGATGGATCTGATCGCCGATATGTGTCTGGCGAATCGCATCGCGTACCATTTCATTATCTGATAGCAGGTGGTTGTTGGATAACTCGTCGCTCTGGAAGCGCACCCCATAGGGATATTGGTAGTAGCAGATAAAATCACCGCTACTGAAACTCATGCGTTGATAATCACTATTGCGGGTGTTACTACCCCACAGCACACAAATATCCTTGATATCGACAGAGTCCTTGGTGTGCATGATGTCGGTAATGCCGGTGATATTGTTGTGCGTGACAACCATTCCCCACAGTTCGTAATCTGCTACTGGCTCGATCCAATAATCTTCACCGTGATAATGAAAGTTAAATGGCGTCGTGGTGGTGTGTGTTTGGATGGGCGACTGGTTTATCTGGTTTACCAGGGCGGAATGATCCGGTAAGCGATCCTTTTGCAACCAGGAGAGGCCAAAAGCAAGCAGGCTCAATGCCAGGAAAAAGGTTAGGAAATGATCCAGCCAGCGACGTTGTCCATGATTGTTGCTATTGCGTGTGGGCTGCGATGCAGATATCGGAGAGTGCAGTTGACTGGAAAGTGCTTTCGCATAGGCAATGCCGCAAGCAGGGCATTGCCAGTCAGGAATGGCGTGATCCGTCACCTGACGTTGATAACGACATTTGGGACATTCCATTACGCCGCGCTGATGCGACTGACATTACCTGCTGGCGTGACAAAAGAATCCAGTGAACGATTTAAAATATCCAGGAAGCCATTCAATTGCGCTAATTGTTGATCGAGTTGCGTCGTATTGCCTTCCAGCTCGCGAATGCGCGCTTGTAACGTGTCTCGGGATTCATTGATCTTGCGCAACGATTCCAGACGCTTCTCCATCTGTTCCTTGTGTTCTTTAATACGTGCTACCAGCGGCGCCATCGCTGCCTTGCCCCAGGATTCAGCTTCCTGATGGGCATTGAAGAAGGTGTTGCGGGCATGCGAGACCATCGAGATGAAGAATTTCTTGATGACAAAACTCTGTTCGGTCATCGTGGTTACGGGGCTATTGCGATAGGCTTCAGCTTCGTGAAGGAGTCGCTCCATGTCACGTTTGTATTTATTGATGCTGAAAATGCGTGGTTTGACGTCAGTATTGCCATGTTCAGCATTAAATTTGCGATATAGAGCCAGTACCAGTTGATTGGTTTTGTCGGTTTGTTCCGACGCCTGTTTAATCGTGTTCGCAATGACGCCAAAGAAATCCTTCATGGAATTTTTCAGGCCAACCGTCGTCCAGGTATCGGACATTTCCTTACGGGTGACGGACATCAGGTTGTCCATTTCATTCAGGCTCAGGGTGGCAAGTAGCTGTGAATGGTGATCGCTAAACATTTTTTTACTGGCGTGGAAGGCTTCGACGCTCTTGTGATAGATCGCCTGTTCCTGCCGGGTTTTTTTCAATAAGTGCGAAATCACATCTTCATTCTTGCCGCTCAGGTTTTGCAATTCACTGAGTTGCTTGCTGGTGTCGGCCAGACGTGAGGCGATGAGATCGCGGGATTCCTTAACCATGCCACCGATCTCGCCGACGACGCTTTCGCGCACGATTTCCTGTTTTTTCGGCAGGATGTCGGTGGACAAAATGGTTTCCAGTTTAAGGATATTACTACGGACCAATAAATTCTGATCATGCCGAATCTTGGCGAGCAGACCTTTTTGTGCGGAGACCGGGAATACGCTACTGGGATTGATTTCCAGCATCTTGGCGGCAGAATTACATTGCGATTGAATCGTGTTGTTAACCGTCGCTTCGTCTTTTAGTTCGTCCCACAGGGTATCCACTTTGTTCAATACCACCAGCCGGGCATGCCGCGAATCATTGTTCAAGGCTTTGACATGCAGGTTCCACATGTCGAGATCCGATTTAGTCACCCCGGTATCGGCAGCAAGAATAAATACCACGGCCTGGGCATTGGGCAGCATATTGATGGTCAATTCAGGTTCTGAACCCAGTGCATTTAATCCTGGCGTATCGAGAATGGTCAGGCCTTCTTTGAGCAGTGGATGCGGGAAACTGATGATGGCATGGCGCCACATCGGGATTTCAATTTGTCCATCCGGACCCACCTGTCGCGCATCGCGTTCCGCCTCATACAAACCCATGCGTTGGGCTTTTTCCACCGGGACTTTTTTAGTCTTGACCACTTCACGGAAGGCCTCGGCCATTTTCTCGGAGGAACTGGTGTCCAGCGTCATGGAGGTCCAGTTAATAGGGTGCTTTTTCAGTTCGGCAATACTGGTATCTTCCAGACGGGATTCGATTGGTAATAAGCGGATGTAACTCTGATTGCTGGCTGTGTCGTATAACAATTCGGTCGGGCACATCGTGGTGCGGCCCGCTTCGGAGGGCAGCAGGCGGCGATCGTATTCAGAAAAGAAAATGGCATTGATCAGTTCGGTTTTCCCGCGGGCGAATTCGGCCACAAAGGCTATCGTTAATTGATCCGATTTCATTTGCTCGATCAACTCGATGAGGCGCAGTTCCAATTCTGCATCGGTCATCTTGTTGGCTTCCAGCCACTTCTGATATTTGATAATGGCTTCCATGACCTGGGTCTTCCAGCGTCCGTAAGCTTGCATCTGATCGGTAAAGCGTTCTGTTGCCATGAGGAATACTCTCAAATTTGCAGGTAAGGACCTAATCCTGCGAAGGTTTTACATCCATCCTAGTTTACTATTCGCATCCTGCTCTGCCCAGTGTAGTAGGCCATGCCCGGACTTAATTGTTAACGGCATCACATACAAGGAGTTTAGACGATTCCAGCTTAAAACCGCGATTTTTATCCGGTTTGTGATCGAACTCCCATAGGTAGCCGACGTGGACAATCTATCGCCAGACGCTTGCGGCGCCCGGTTGCCCCAGACAGTAAAGTGACTCGATTTTTGGGGACATCGCAGATTTCCGCGATCCAGTGACACAACGCTTCATTCGCCTTGCCATCGACCGGCGGTGCAGTGAGTCGAACTTTGAGCGCATCACCATATGGGCCAATGATTTCATTGTGCTTGGCGCGTGGTTGGATCTGTAAGGTGAGAATAAGCTGGTCAGCTTGCCAGTGATACCAGGCAGCTGAGTTCATAACCGCAAGTACGCAGGCGCTCCCAAGTCAATCAGTGGCGCGGCCAGTAAAAAATGCACGGCCATCAGGAGCACAATAAAAATAATTGGTGTGATATCAAATCCGCTGAGAGCGGGGAGCTTGCGCCGTAGCCGGCGCAGGAAAGGTTCATTGAGTTGCAACACCAACATGCCCAATGGTTGCTGATAGGCTGCTGGATTTATCCAGCTAATGATGACCTGGATAGCGATGCTAAATACATACAACCACACGATGTGATCGACGAGTAATCCAATGGCCAGGAAAAAAATTCCGGGTGGTGCAATAGCGCTATGCCCTGGTAACAGACCGATAATAATGATTTGTCCAAATTGCAACACTAACAGCAAGATCACCGCCGCCATATCGACTCCACCAAGTCCGGGGATAATGCGCCGCAGTGGACGTAATGGTGGATTGGTCGCACGTACTAACATGTGTGTAACTGGATTACGAAAATCGGCACGCACCAATTGCAATAAGAATCGCAGCAGCACCAGAAAGATGTACAAGCCAAAACCCAGATTAATGACAAATGCGAGAAAATTACCAATGTAGCTCTGGCCCATGACTTATTGCTCCAATTGATTTGCCAGTTCGATGGCGCGATCCCGCGCAGCAGTGAGCGCGCGTTCGATAATCGCGGTCATGGCGCTGTGGTCGAATACACCGATAGCACGTTCGGTGGTACCGCCCGGTGAGGTAACGCGCTGTCGAAGTGTTTTGGGTTCTTCTTCAATTTCCAAGGCTAATTTGGCTGAACCAAATGCCGTTTCAATAGTGAGCAGGCGGGCCGCATCGGCAGGTAAACCCAGGGCAATCCCGGCTTTTTCCAGCGCTTCCATCATATAGAAAAAATAGGCCGGGCCGCTCCCGGATAATGCGGTGACGGCATCCAACAAAGATTCATTCTCCAACCATAAAGTCATGCCCACTGCGCGTAGAATGGATTCGGCAATTTCACGTTGCAGTGGCGATGTATTGTCGGTCGCGTAAATGCCGGTGGCACCGGCACGTACCAGTGCGGGTGTATTGGGCATGGCACGGACGATAGGGTAATCGCCCCCCAGCCAGTTTTGCAATGCGGCGGTGCGAACTCCGGCAGCAATCGTGATAAACAGTGGCGATTTGCCCGAGGGAATGTGCAAATCGCCAATGACAGTTTTGACAACTTGTGGTTTGACCGCAAAAACCACCACATCGCAGTGATCGATGATAGTTTGGTTGTTCTGTGCCTGTTGAATGGAAAAATCGCGTGCCAGCTGGTTCAGACGCGGCGAATCGGCATCATGACAATAAATGGTGTGAGCAGGCGTGCCACTGGCAGTTAAGCCGCCGATTAAGGCACGGGCCATGTTACCGCCGCCGATAAATCCTATGTTTTTGATGTGTTGCATGGCTATACGTTACCGGGTTTATAAAGGTTTGTAAAAAGGACGGTGCATGCTCTCCTATCACCGAAGGTGAGGTGGGTTGTCGTAAATGCACGTTTTGCTTCTAATCATTCTGGTATTGCCGTTGTCCAAAAATTGCAGTGCCAACACGCACAATCGTCGCTCCCTCAAGAATGGCTGCTTCGAGATCGTCTGTCATCCCCATGGATAAGGTATCAAGGAGTAATCCTTTGGCGATTAATTCTTCAAGCAGGTGCCGTAACGCGGCAAAGGCTTGGCGTTGTGTCGCCAGGTCATGCGATGGGGCAGGGATGGCCATCAGGCCGCGTAGCTGCAAACGAGGCAATTGCGCAACTTGCTGGGCCAATTCGGCAAGTTCGCACGGTGCAACTCCGGATTTGCTCGCTTCACCGCTAATATTTACCTGCAAACACACATTTAGCCTGGCACGAGCTGCCGGGCGTTGCTCGTTCAAACGTTGGGCAATTTTTAGACGATCAAGACTGTGTATCCAATCAAAATTCTGTGCGATGGCCGCAGTTTTGTTACTCTGAATCGGGCCGATATAGTGCCATGTGAGGGGTAAATCCGTTAGTTGCGTGAGTTTATCCAGGGCTTCCTGCAAATAACTTTCGCCAAATGCCAATTGTCCGGCAGCCGCTGCCTCGCGAATGGCATGAATCGAATGTGTTTTGCTCACGGCTAATAGCTGAACACTGCCAGCCGGGCGACTGGTGGCGCGCAGCACAGTGTTAATCCGGTCATGGACTTGGGCGAGCCGTTGTGCGATCGTGGTCATGGGTTTGTGCGTTGTATCGGGTTTTGGATTAAAGTTATCCTTTAAGAACCAGCGGGAACAACCGATAACAACATTGTTGCGCCATTCTCCCAATATATATAGAAACGGATTGCCATGGACATTAGTGAATTACTCGCCTTTAGCGTAAAAAATAAAGCCTCGGATTTACATTTGTCCGCCGGACTGCCGCCGATGATTCGTGTCGATGGCGACGTGCGACGTATCAACGTCCCACCGCTGGATCATAAAACGGTCCATTCGCTGGTGTACGATATCATGAACGACAAGCAGCGAAAGGACTACGAAGAATTTTTCGAAACAGACTTTTCGTTTGAACTCCCCGGCATCGCACGGTTTCGCGTCAATGCCTTTAATCAAAATCGCGGGGCCGGTGCCGTATTTCGTACCATTCCCTCCAAGATCCTCACGCTGGAAGAGTTAGGTTGTCCCTCTAGCTTCAAGGAAATTTGCGATGTGCCGCGCGGTATCGTGCTGGTGACCGGTCCAACCGGTTCGGGTAAATCCACGACCCTGGCAGCGATGCTCGATTATCTGAATAACAAAGAATATGGCCATATTCTGTCGATCGAAGACCCCATCGAATTTGTCCACGAAAGCAAAAAATGTCTGGTCAACCAACGTGAGGTACATCGTCATACCCACGGGTTTAGCGAGGCACTCCGCTCTGCCTTGCGTGAAGATCCAGATATTGTGTTGATTGGTGAAATGCGTGATTTGGAAACCATTCGCCTGGCGCTGACCGCCGCAGAAACCGGTCACCTGGTGTTTGGTACCTTGCATACCAGTTCCGCCGCCAAGACCATCGACCGTATCATCGACGTGTTTCCAGCGGCAGAAAAAGGCATGGTGCGTTCGATGCTGTCGGAATCATTGCGTTCGGTAATCGCGCAAACCCTGCTCAAGCGTATCGGTGGTGGCCGTGTCGCCGCACACGAAATCATGGTGGCCACACCGGCAATTCGCAACCTGATCCGTGAAGATAAAGTGGCACAGATGTATTCGGCTATTCAGACCGGTCAGGCTGCAGGAATGCAGACTCTGGATCAATGTCTGCAGGATTTGGTGTCGCGCGGGATCATCAGTCGTCAGGATGCCAAGTCGATGGCACAGAATAAAGATTCCTTCGGTTGAACTATAATAATTATCTTTTCCAGCAAGAGACATAGAACATGGATTTCAATTCACTGCTCAAGTTGATGGTCCATAAAAAGGCCTCGGACATGTTCATCACCACGGGTGTGGCGCCGAGCCTGAAGATCAACGGTAAATTAACACCGGTGACACAGACCACCTTGACTCCCAGCCAGGCACGCGAGATCGTGTTCAGCATCATGTCGCCGGAACAGCGCCAGGAATTTGAAACCACCCACGAATGTAACTTTGCTATTTCAGCATCGGGTATCGGTCGTTTTCGTGTCAGCGCGTTCCAGCAGCGCAATCATGCCGGTATGGTATTGCGTAAAATTGAAACCAAAATTCCATCGACGGATGAGCTGACGCTACCACCGATCATTAAAGACTTGGCCATGACCAAACGCGGCCTGGTGATTTTTGTCGGTGCAACCGGTTCAGGTAAATCCACCTCGTTGGCGTCCATGATCGGGTTTCGCAACAAAAACAGCACCGGTCATATTATTTCGATCGAAGATCCGATTGAATTCGTACATCAGCATGAAGGTTGTATTGTCACGCAACGTGAGGTCGGCCTGGATACTGCGACCTTTGAAGTTGCCTTGAAGAATACCTTGCGACAGGCGCCGGATGTAATCCTCATCGGCGAAATTCGTACCCGTGAAACCATGGATCACGCCATCCAGTTTGCTGAAACCGGTCATTTGTGTCTGGCGACACTGCATGCCAATAACTCCAACCAGGCGATGGATCGTATTATCAACTTCTTCCCGGAAGACCGTCGCAATCAACTGTTAATGGATTTGTCCTTGAACCTGAAAGGTATCGTGGCGCAACAACTGATTCCCGCACCCGATGGCCAGTCACGCGTGGTTGCCGTGGAAATTCTACTCAATACACCATTGATGTCCGATATGATCCGTAAGGGTGAAATTCATCAGATGAAAGAGATTATGTCCAAATCGCGCCAGCATGGTATGCAGACGTTTGATCAGGCGCTCTTTGATCTCTACAAAGCGGGTAAAATTACCTATGAAGATGCCATCAACCATGCTGATTCGGCGAATGAATTGCGCCTGATGATCAAACTGGGGGACTCGCAAGGTGACGCTGGCGCATTGGCGACGTCGCTGGATGGCGTAACAATTCAGGAAACGAAATAGCGCATTTTATTCTCTTACGCGAATACCTGGTAAGCATCAAACACTGGTCCATCGACGCAGACCCGTTTCATATATGGTCCCTCTGGCGTATTCACCCTGACAGTGCAACCGGCACAGCCACCAACGGCGCAGGCCATGTATTCTTCCAATGAAACCTGACAGGGCAAATCAAACTCACGCGCCAGTTTCGCAACGGCATTCAGCATGGCGTGCGGGCCACAACTGAAAATTTCGACTTCACCGCGTTGAGTGTCATCCAGCGCCGTTAACCAGCGCCGCGCCAGATCGGTGACATAGCCTTCGAAACAACCCGGATAACCTTGCAAGCTTGCCAGGCGCGAAGCAACACGCCACTCTTCAAGCAACGGCATGCTGGCAATGACGCCATCCGGAATACCGGGCAGCATGATCGTCGATGGTTGGGTTTGAAATGGAAAGGGGACTTCGGATCCCATGATCACCAACGGTTTGAAATTGCTATGATGCTGACGGATATGATCGGCAATGAAGATCATTGGCGGAATACCCACGCCACCACCGATTAACAGTGGCCGGGGTCGTTCGGTATGCAATACAAACGGTACACCGATAGGCCCCAGCACATTAATTTTTTCGCCGACCTGGCGTTGCGCCAATAACTGCGTGCCGTGCCCCAGGACTTTATATAAAAATTCCACCCAGCCGGCTTTGGCATCGGCTCGCATAATCGAGATTGGTCGGCGCATGGGCAAGTAGCTGGCGCATTGAATATGGGCAAAGCCACCGGGCTGGGCGCGACGCGCTATCTCTGGCGCCTGTATACGCAGAATGTATTGTGCGCCGGGGTAAGCAGTATGTTGTAAAATTTCTGCATCGGTGACGACGATGGAATCGCGGTGTGGTTTGTCAATCATGGCTGTAATTCAAAAACAATTCGTCCTGCTAACAAGGTGGTGGTAACACGACCAGTAAATTCCCAACCGAGAAACGGCGTATTGTGGCCGCGGCTGCGCAGGGAATTCTGTGTGAGTGTCCAGCGTTGCTGGGGGTCAAATATACAAATATCTGCGCGTGTTCCCGGCAGTAAATGACCGGCGTTAATGCCAAGAATTTTAGCCGGGGTGGTGCTCATGCGTCGCACCAGTTCTTTCATTGGTAATAAATGTTCATCCACCAGTCGTAAGCCGAGTGGCAAGAGAGTTTCCAATGCACTGATGCCCGGTTCACTTTGACAGAACGGTGCCAGCTTGGCATCGAGATCATGTGGTTGATGATCCGAACACATGGCGTCAATGCGTCCCTTGGCAAGCGCATCGCGCAGACCGTCACGATCACGTTGCGAGCGCAGTGGTGGCTGCAGGTGACAGTTGCTATCGAAAAAGCCGATGTCCATTTCAGTGAGATGTAATTGATGTGCGGCGACGTCAGTAGTGATGGCATGGCCATCGTATTTGGCGCGGCCGATCATTTGAATGGCGCGGGCGGTGGACAAACGGCAGAAATGTACGCGTGCGCCGGTTTGCTCAATTAACATCAGATAGGTCGATACTGCCAGTGTTTCGGCGGCTTCGGGAATCCCGGGTAAGCCCAGACGCGTGCTGATGATACCTTCATGCGCGCAACCGTTGCGGCTCAAGCCATCATCGTTAGGATGCACAAAGACAATGAGATTATTGTTAGCCGCATATTCCAGCGCACGACGCAATACATTGGTATTTGCAAAGGGTTGCAAAACATTGCTGACGCCAACGCAACCCGCATTTTTCAGGCGCGCCATTTCACTGAGGTGTTCGCCGGCCAGACCGCGGGTCATCGCACCGATGGGCAGGATATGGCAGGCCCTCGCCGCTTCGGCACGCTGATGCAGTAATTCGACGACTGCTGGCGTATCGATCACCGGCTGGGTATCTGGCGGTACACAGACTGTTGTTATACCGCTGGCAGCGGCAGCGCGAGTTTCACTATTGATACTGGCTTTGTATTCAAAACCCGGTTCACGTAACCGGGCACCTAAATCGATAAAGCCGGGACAGACGATCTGTTTGCTGGCGTCGATAACCTGTTCAGCGGCGAAGCCATCAGGCATTGTGCCAATTGCTGCAATCTTGCCAGCAGCGATAAATATATCGACGACTTTGTCGATCTCCTGCGCCGGATCGATGACATGGCCATTGCGAATATGAATGCGCGGGGCGGTCATTGGTCTTTCTCCGGCTTACGGCCCAGCACCATCGACATGATCGCCATGCGAATCGCGATACCGTGACTGACCTGTTCGAGAATGACCGATTGCGGACCATCAGCGACACTCGATGCGATCTCCACGCCACGATTGATCGGACCGGGATGTAACACAATCGCATCGGACTTGGCCAAGGCCAGGGTTTTTTCACTCAAACCGTACTGGCGGAAATATTCGCCTTCGGAGGGCAACAATGCGCCTTGCATGCGCTCACGTTGCAAGCGCAGCATCATGACGACATCAGCGCCGTATAAACCTTCACGCAGATCATGATAGACATGCACACCCAAAGCCTCGGCGTTACGGGGAATCAATGTCTGTGGCGCAATAACCCGGATTTCCGGGACGCCCAGAATATTCAATGCATGAATTTCCGAACGCGCAACGCGCGAGTGCATGATGTCGCCGACAATCGCGACCACCAGATTCTGAAA
>JAHECZ010000086.1 GCA_024641475.1 Gammaproteobacteria bacterium | reverse complement strand
TGGTGCCGTGGACGTACCGGGCCGGGATCTGGCTGGCCCGGAGCAAAGCGATGGTGAGGGTGGCGATGTCCATGCTGTTGCCCTTCAAGCTGCCCAGGGTGTGGTCGGCGCTTTGGGTGGCACCCCAGGTGGGGAGCCATTCGATGTTATTACGCACCCAGTTATAGATGTTCAGGGCGTCATGGTTGAGAGCCGCGGCTTTGGCGGTGATGGCATCGGTGAGGATTATTTCATCGGTTTCCGCCAGAAAGACCGGGTTGTTGGCGCCGGGGAGTTGGTCGTAGGTAAAGTCACCCAGGGCGGCGAACTGGGCCAGGGGGCGGTCGTAGAGACTGGCGGCGGTGAAGTCCTTTTTGGTCTTTTTGGGCTTCGTCTGACCGGTTGCATCACCTTGGGGATCACCGGGGGATGCAGGTATTCCAGGGCGCTTAGCAGCAATTGGCCGTAGACCCCGGTGCCGCTGTTGGCCGTGGTTTGGGCCAGCAGGTCGACGCCGGCGAACACGCTCAGGCCGTCGCCGTAGGCGTAGCGGCTGAGGGCGGTGGCGTCAGTCGTGGCGGCATTGCCGGAGCCCGGAGCGAACTGCCAGGTGGCGATGGGCAGTGCCCCGGCCAGTTGGCTGCGCTGTACTTTTTCGTCGATCACCAGCGCGGTGCTGAGCGCGTCATTGCTCAGGTCCGACACGGCGATGTCCAGCCCCAGGGCGTCGGGGAACACGCCCAGGTGTTTCATGCCCAGCACGTCCGCCAGCGCCGGGTTACGGTTGTCATGACCGCCGGCCACCAGCAGGCCCTCGCCGCGATTGACCGCCTCGCGCAGTTCCTTAGACACCTGATTATCCAGTATCTGGTAGCCGCTGAGGATGGCTTAGTTGGGGTAGCCGTCGCACTGGGTGTACAACTTTCTCCAGCTATGAAATCTATTAATAGACTATGCTATACCATGTTCAAACAGGTATAATTAGTGGCAGAGCATGTGGTTCATTCTCATTGATATATAAAGGAAATATTAAAGATGGGTGGATCGCAGGACGTTGTGGAACGGGAAACTTCCTCGAATTTAATTCGAGTCTGCCGTTATTCGAAATCTGCATGTTAAGAAATAAGGTGGGTCCAAGATAAAGCATGATGAATAAATTACGTCAATTAATATGGTAATATTATGGATATATTAGTATCTTTCAAGAAACCTGAATTGATCCAACTATGTAAGCACTTTCATGTGCAGCGTTTGGAGATATACGGTTCGGCAAAGCGCGGCGAGTTCAATCCTATAACCAGTGATATTGATTTTCTAGTGGAGTTTGATGAAATCGGTGTCAGCCATTACGCAGATAACTATTTCGGATTGTTGGAGGCACTAGAATCACTTTTTTCTTGCCCGGTGGAAATATCGGTTATCTCCTCGATCAAGAATCCTTATTTCCTGAAAAGCATCGAACCGGACCGGGAAATTTTGTATGCAGCTTGAGGTCCAGAAACTTCTGTACGACATCCAAAATTCGGGTGGCAAAATTTCCAACTTTCTGAACGGAAAATCCTATGGTGACTATATTACCGATGACCTGCTACGTTCAGGCGTGGAGCGGCAATTTGAAATTATCGGCGAAGCTTTGAATAAACTCAGTAAAATAGATAAGCAGACCGTATCGAAAATTAGCGAATATAAAAAAATTGTGGCGTTTCGCAACATCCTAATACATGGCTATACGGAAATCGATGATAGGCTTGTATGGAATATTGTTGAAACAAAATTAACATCGCTTATCCAAGAAGTAGAAGCTTTGCTCGACGGCTCCTAGTGGATTCTAAAGCTCTTTTTCAGAGCGCTTTGTCAGTACCCGTTGTTAGCACCGTGAGCAATGTGTTCGTTCAGGCACTTCTCAAACCAATCGAAGAATCGTTAGTTTGTAATGGATACAACATTTCAAAGAATTTCCCTGTGTTGTTGACTGATTTGGATCGCATTGATTGTGCTCCAGCACTAGTAAAAAGTTGGTTGGGGAACAAAAAGGAAACGGAATTATTGTTTTTTCGGGTAGCTGTGAGGGAGGTGGAGGCAAGGTTGCTTGCAGATAGAATCGTGTTTTCGGAATATACGAATATCGTTCTATCGAAAGTTCCCAAAGATGTGGAACACTTGATTGATCCGAAGCAAACGTTACTAGGCATCGTCAAAAAGTATCACGCTCTCCGTGGGGATGCCGCCGGAGGCGGCGAAGCGGAGGGCCGCCTCGGCATTGGTAAAACCCCCGGCCCAGTTCATGAACTTGGCGATGGGTACGTCGATGGTGCCGTGGACGTACCGCGCCGGGATCTGGCTGGCCCGGAGCAAAGCGATGGTGAGGGTGGCGATGTCCATGGCGGTGCCTTTGAGGCTACCCAGGGTATGGTCGGCGGCAGCCATTCGATGTTATTGCGCACCCAGTTATAGATGCTCAGGGCGTCATGGTTGAGTGCCGCGGCCTTGGCGTTGATGGCATCGGGGATCACCGCCGTCGCGCCGGCGGGCTGTTGCACCAGGGTCCACTGGTAGCTCAGGGGATCGTTGTCGGCATCTTGGCTGGCAGTGCCGGTGAGTGCCACGGTGGTGCCGGATTCCAGGGTGTCGTCCAGGCCCTGGTCGGCACCGGCATTGGCCACTGGAATTCGGTTGAGCACGGTGAGCACCACCGAGGCCGGCAGGCTGGCATCGAATCCGTCGCTGACGATCAACTGGGCGGTGAAACTGCCGTGAATTTCGGAATTCCAAACGTGGCAAAACGCACGCTGTCTTTCTTTCCAGCGCAATCGTTAACTGGGGTTGATGACAGCCATGCTATACTGCGCCGATGGCCGAACACGACAGCAGTTATCATCTCTTATTCTCGCACCCGGAACTGGTGGAAGACTTGGTACGCAATTTCGTACCGGAAGATTGGGTGCAACATCTGGACTTTACCGGCATGCAGCGGGTCAACGCCAAGTTTCATACCGAAGCCATGGAGCAGCGCGACGGAGATTTGATTTACCGTATTCCACACCAGGACGGCAAAGGCGAGATCTATCTCTACCTGTTGCTGGAATTTCAATCCAAACCGGATAAGTGGATGGCCTTGCGCGTCATGGTCTATACCGGTTTGCTCTACCAGCAATTGATCAAAGAAAAACAGCTCGCCGATGATAGCCTGCTGCCGCCAGTCTTTCCCCTGGTGCTATACAATGGCGATGCCCGGTGGCTTTATCCACTGGATGTACAATCCTTGATTGCCTTGCCGCGAAACTCCGCGCTACAGCGCTGGCAACCAAATATGCAGTTCTTTCTGTTGGAGGAAAACCAGTACCCCGAGGGTAAAGAAGGCTCCACCGCGGGCACTATCATGAAAATCGAAAACAGCCCCAACAGCCGAGCCTTCCAAGAGGCGGTCCGCCTCATCGAGCAACAGATTCCGAAATCCAATACCAGCCTCCGGCGAATCGCCTCGACATGGATAGGGTATGTCATTGCACCCCATAAAGGGTTAAAATTGGAAAAACGCGATATACAAGATCTTTCCGAGGTGACGCAAATGTTATCAGATAAAATTCCCCAGTGGGAACAAGAGTTTATAGAGAAAGGCCGGGAAGAAGGGCTGGAAAAAGGCGAAGCCATCTTGCTGACCCGGCAACTGGAACTCAAATTCGGCCCCCTGCCCGAGTGGGCCCAGGGTAAGATAGCAGGAGCCCACAAAGAGTCCCTGGAGAACTGGGGGTTAAAGTTGTTGAGTGCCGACAACCTGGACGACGTGTTCGAGTAAGCCAGAGACTGGATATACCTTTATATAAAAGCATCTAAAGGGCCGCGCTATGCGGCCCTTAGCTTTTGCATCCGAAAATCCATCAAGAAGCAGTCCAGGATAGTCGCTATGGATTTAATACCATCCATATAAAGTGGATTATCATGGCAACACTCCGAACGTTCTGGACGCTGATTTGGGAGGGCCTGCAGGTTCTGGCCAGGAGCTTTCAATCTCATACCCGGCTGGTGGCGGAGAACCAGTTTCTCCGCAAACAACTGGCCTTGTACCAGGAGCGCAACATCAAGCCCCGGCGCGCGGATCGGGCCACTAAGTTGGTGATGGTGTGGCTTAGCAAATTCTTCCATTGGAAAAACGCTCTGGTGATCGTGACACCCGCGACTTTTCTGCGCTGGCACCGGCAGGGTTTTAAGTATTACTGGCGCTGGAAATCACGGGGCCGACCGGCAATACCGCGAACGATCATCAACCTGATTCGGAGCATAGCAAACGACAATCCCAACTGGTCTCCGGAACGCATTGCGAATGAATTGTTCCTAAAACTCAGCATTGAGCTATCGCCGGAAACCGTCCGTAAATACCTGCCAAAAACACCCGATGGTAAAAGCCGCAAGCACGTTTCCAGCCAGCGCTGGCAGACCTTTTTGCAAAATCACTTGCATCAAACCCTTGCCTGCGATTTCTTTGTTACCGTTTCCATCAACTTCCAAATCCTGTATGTTTTCGTGATTCTGGAACTAGATACGCGCAAGATCCTGCATACCCATGTGACTCAAAATCCCACGGCGGAATGGACCCAGCAACAGTTTCGGCAGGTTATACCCAGTGGCCATGACTATCGGTTTATCATTCATGACCGGGACGCAATATTCTCACAGCAGGTGGATCGAACCTTGAATAATATGGGCCTGCATGTACTGAAGACTTCGGTACGGACACCCACCGCGAATGCGTATGCGGAAAGAGTGATTGGAACAATACGCCGAGAATGTACCGATTTTCTGTTGGTTCTCAGTGAACGGCATTTATTCCGGTGTTTGCAACATTGGGTAAAGCACTATAACCGGGCTCGACCGCACATGAGCTTGGGGCCTGGCATACCCGAGCCACCACCAAAGAAAGAACACCCGCCGCCGACGCACCGGCATTGGCTGCCTGTTGGATACCAGATCGTGAAACGACCGGTACTCGGAGGGCTGCATCACGAATATTTATTGAAGAAAGCAGCGTAAAATTATTTTCTTTTCCTGTTGAGGAGCGTTGCTCCTCTCCCACTGTTTTTACCTTTTAGCACATTTGCTCCGAATCCGGACCACTGCATAAGAAAATCCACGACCAATGAAGCACAAATTCTTATGTTTTACCCCCGGCTATATTCCTGTCAGATCTTAATCGATGGTTGTATAGATTTTTTGGGGAGGACAGCGGTGGTGTGGATCGGACAGGGAAAAGGCCGGGAAACAGCGGATAAATTCTTTATGGAGGCATTGAGCCCTTACCAGAAATCAACGATTACCGCTGCCAGCTGTGACATGAGCGAAGCTTATATGGGTGCCATCAAAACGCATTGTCCTAATGCGACGCTGGTTTTGGATCATTTCCATATTGTGAAGGCGCTCAATGCCGCTGTCGATGAAGTACGCAAGGAGCAATGGCGTCTGGCGAACGCCCATGAACGTAAAATGCTCAAAGGATTACGCTGGCTTCTGTATCGCCACTCTGCGACGCGGTCGAAGAGAGATACGCGCACCTTGAAAGCGCTGGAGAAGGCGAACAACGCGATTTATCGTGCATGGCGGGCCAAGGATGAATTTGAGCAGTTTTGGGATTTCAAGGCAACCTGGGCGGCGGAGCGATTCTTAAAAAGTTGGATGACATCCACCTTAAAAAGCCGCTTGAAACCGATGCGTGATTTTGTTTTTACGGTGCGGCGGCATTACGATTCAGTAGTCGCGTTTATTGATTCCAGATTGACCAACGCGGTTGCGGAAGGACTGAATCGCATTATCAAGATCGTGAAAAACAGAGCCAGCGGATTTCGCACATTGCAGGCATTCGCCGACATGATTTACCTTACCGTTGGTGACGTGAATATTCCAGGGCAAATTCCTGTGAAATTTCGTACATTGTGATTACAGATGCTAAGACAGGAATAGCAGATTCAAATGGCTGTTGATGCGTTGCGAAAGTCGGATATAGCCAATAGTATTTACGCGCTGGAAGGCCGCTGGAAGATCCAAAATTTATTGCTAAACTAGAGTCATTGCCCGGTAAGGAATTGTTCGGGAGGAAGCTTGGCCGGAAGCCGACTGTCAGTTAACGTAAATAGGTATACTGCCCCCGGGATACTGGATGACTTAAACAAGGGAACAAACCATTAACGCTACCCAACTGAATGGTAATCCGATGCAGCGACGCACACAGCAACTCGTCTGCGGAATGCTTATGCGCAGTAATGTTCTCGCGCATTTTGGTGAACTTGGCCCGTTTGTCCTAGTTTAGCATTATCAGCGTCCGATATTGTCACTCTCTAGCTATTACTATTTTGAATTCGTAATTTACAGCTTTTACAGATAGTTGGAATGAGCGAGAATATAGTCTTGTTTCGCTCTATCTCGAATTTACATTTGGGGCAAAATGCGCGACCGTATTTGAATTTTTTTTCGGAATTTACAAAAGCTATTTGGAGAATCAAAAATAGTAGCAAAAAAGCAGCGGAGGACATTTGGTGCGGCTGCAAAATATACTAATATTGCTATTCCCCAAGCCACACTCATTTAATCAAAATAAATATTTCAGTGCCTAATATTTTTTAGAAATTTAAGATCCCGGTATAGATATAGTAGCAGCAGGGGCGCGACTATAGATAGCGCTACATTCTCGTTTGAAACACCGAATCCATTTCCATTGAGATTTCTGTAACTAAAATATGTTAGAATTATTATTGACGTTGTTAAGCAAGTTCCCCCAAGGAGGGGGTGATCTGAAATTGCCCCCCTTAACGTATCGTCCTCATGTAAGCCCTTTCTGATCGGATACCCAAGAACGAAAGCAAGAATGGCAATAGCTATCCATTGAGTAAATAAATATATGACAAAACATATTGCCAAAATCGTCCATGTAGCAATAATTTTATTTTCAGTTTCGTTCATTCCGGTAATTGCCTCTTTACTATATTGTAAAACTCAACGCTAAGAGAATAAATTCCATGGCTGTTTCAGCAATTAATGCAACTCCACCAGCAGCGTGAAATACTGGCCCCATCGCAGCGAAGAATGTTGACAAGCCTAGCATTGCCAATTTTTCATTGGCTGCCTTCTTAAGCTCCTCCGGCGAAAGTCCTTTTTTAAGTAATTCTTTCATCGCGCTTACGAAGTGTAAGTATTCGATTAATAATATTGCACCAACAAATATACCAAAAGGCCCTCCGAACCCTATAAGTAGTACAATGGCGGTACAAGCAGCAAGTACAGTAGCGATAAACAAAAAGCTACCATGCATACCTCCGCCAATCATGTATGCTCCATCACCAACAGCTGGGTCTAGAATGATATAGCCAGCTCCTGTCCATCCAGATATATCAACTGCCTCGGAATGTGTGATTACAATCTTTCCTGCCTGTAATGCATTTGTAATATCATCCATGGTGTTGCTGTCATGATGGATATTGGGGAGCACGGCGATCATATTTTCTTTCTCGATATGATAAATTTTCTGCCCATTTGCCACAGCTTTTTGTAACGCTTTTACAGCAGAGGCAGCTTCTGCTTGATAGTTAGGGGTATTAAACATCTGCTCCGGTATAGCATGTTCAAGCGCTGAATTCACGACACCAATTTGCGTTACGAACAGAAATCGCTTGCCCAGGTCCCCATCATTCATTTGCGCTGTGACATTGTGCTGATACAAGTCCATTTGAATCCCACCGGGAGTCAGTGAAAGCGGAAAACCAAAACTGTAATTGACTTTCGGTACGTAACCATAGCTACCCGCAGTGGCTAATAAACCTAAATGCCCACCTTGTGGTAGAGCGGTGAGATAGGAATAGCTCAGATACTGCGTGTAGTAACCCAGCACCCCTGCATAAAACATATCCCCCAGTATGCTGTCTCCCGTCAACGTACCGATCAAATTAGCATCACCGGATTCCAGAATCGTCTTGGTATTGATGACGGTGGTTTGCAGTTGCTGTAGTTTAGATACGGATACACTACCGCCGACAGTAGTCACCGCAAAATAAGACCCCGATGGATAAACCGCACTTTTAACATCCGCCGCATGATTAGCAAAATGCTGAGTAGTGGCAATTCTGAAATCCGATCCCAGGGTCTGCGCTTGCCC
>JAHECZ010000030.1 GCA_024641475.1 Gammaproteobacteria bacterium | reverse complement strand
CGGCTGGGCCCCAAGGCTTTTGAACAAGCCGCCGGATTTTTGCGAATTCGCAACGGCAGCAATCCGTTGGATGCGTCGGCGGTGCATCCCGAAGCGTATCCATTGGTTGAACGCATTCTCACGGCACATCAAAAAAGTATTAAGGATGTGATCGGGGATCGACAATTTCTAAACAGTCTGAACGCCAAGGAATTTATCGGTGATAACATCGGTGAATTCACCGTGCGCGACATCCTGCTGGAACTGGAAAAACCCGGCCGCGATCCGCGTCCGGAATTCAAGACCGCCACCTTCCAGGAAGGGATTGAATCACTCAATGATTTGAAGTTGGGCATGATTCTCGAAGGGGTGATCAGTAACGTCACCAACTTCGGTGCCTTCGTTGATATCGGCGTGCATCAGGATGGGTTGGTACACATTTCGGCGTTATCGACAAAATTTGTCAAAGATCCCCGCGAAGTGGTGAAGGCCGGTGATATCGTCAAGGTCAAAGTCATGGAAGTGGATGTGGCGCGCAAGCGCGTGGGTTTGTCGATGCGTCTGACGGATGAGCCGGGACAAACACCGGCCAAAGTCGAGCGTGCGGCAAATTCAAATGTGGCAAAGAAACCCGCAAATAAAACCAACCCCGGCAAACCAGCGCCACGTAAAGAAGCCGCGCAACCCGTCATCAGAAACAGCGCAATGGCCGATGCGTTTGCCAAGTTAAAACGTTAACCAATTAACCGCGGTGGTATAGGAGCGCAGGATGGAATCACTGTTAGTCGCCACCGGGGTCGTTGCCTTGGCCGAGATTGGCGATAAGACGCAATTGCTGGCCTTCATTCTGGCGGCGCGTTTCCAGCGACCGCTGCCGATCATTCTTGGAATATTGTTTGCCACCTTGTTAAATCACGGGCTGGCCGGAGCACTGGGGGCGTGGATTACCAGTGTGATCACGCCCGATATTCTGCGCTGGGTGTTGGGCGCCTCATTTATCGCCATGGCCGTCTGGACCCTGATCCCGGACAAGATTGAGGAAGAAGAAACGCAGATTGCACGCCAGCTGGGTGTGTTCGGTGCAACCTTCGTGAGTTTTTTTCTGGCGGAAATGGGTGATAAAACCCAGCTGGCGACAATCGCGTTGGCGGCGCATTATGCCACGCCGGTACTCGTTGTTGCTGGCACCACCCTGGGCATGTTGATCGCGGATGTGCCGGCGGTATTTATCGGCAATAAATTCGCCGCAAAAATTCCACTGCGACTGGTCCACGCCATCGCCGCTGCAATTTTTTTCGTGATAGGCATTATCACGCTGCTGGGTTGGGGAAAATCGCTGTATTAATGTCGCCTACACTGATCGCATGAGCACTGCACTGGAAAAACAGCTTAACGATGGTTGTGAGTATCGCGAGCAGCTTGGTGCTGTTGCTGATTCACTCACATTGTTGGAATATCTTTGTCAACGCTATTCGCATTCCAGCAGTGAAGATTGGACGGCACGTATCGAGTCCGGACAAGTCCTGCTCGATAAACACACTGCGCATATCGATAGTATTCTGCGACAAGGCAGTGAGCTGGTTTGGCAACGCCCGGCGTGGATCGAACCAGACGCACCGCGATCGTTCGAGGTGTTATACGAAGATGCGGATATTCTCGTCGTCAATAAACCCGCGGGCCTGCCTACCTTGCCGGGGGCGAATTTTTATCAGTCGACGTTGTTGTGGCAAGTGCAACGCTATGCGCCGGATGCCGCACCGGTACACCGACTTGGGCGTTGGACTTCGGGGATTGTGTTGTGTGCGCGCAATGCGAATGCAGGTCGCAACGTGTTACAGCAATGGAGTGCACACACCACCCGAAAACGTTATCGCGCCCTGATCAGTGGCAGCCCCGCGTGGGACAACAACATCATCGACACACCGATTGGGCCGGTGCCGCATGCCTTGCTTGGTTCGGTGCATGCCGCATGCGCCACAGGTAAAGCCGCGTTATCACACGTACGCATACTGGCGCGGCATGCGACGAGCAGTGTGTGCGATGTCGATATCACCACCGGCCGACCACATCAGATCCGCATTCATATGGCGGTGACAGGTCATCCGTTGAGTGGCGATCCACTATATATAAGTGGCGGTGTGCCGGCAGCAGATTCACATGCGTTACCGGGCGATCCCGGTTATCACCTGCACGCCAGCGAATTGCGCTTGCAGCATCCCCGCACGGGCGATGCACTTGTGATCGAATGTAGGCCACCCACTGTTTTGTGTTTGGCTGCTGAACGGGAATAATTTCGTAACCAGCGAATCCACGCTTGCTATGAGTATCTTTAGTGACACAGCATGGACAATGGCACTCAGGTAACAAGCATTTGTTAACATTGTTGTGTAACTTTTAGCACACAACCAGCCGTATTACAGTGTTCTATGTATAGCGAGGCGTTAAAACAACATCTATAAAGCATATACTTCCTGTGACGATCTTTGCATTGGCACGGAAGTTATGTAATAAACAGATTCATCGATGGAAGATAGAGATGTAAATTCTTCTATAGATGACTTTAAAAAAAAGGATATCCGGCCAGCCTTACGTGCAAAACAGTAAGCGCTTGTCGCGATTAGATCACTCTCGACTTGTCAACTTAACCAGATATTACAATGGAGCACCAATGAAAAAGAATAAAGCAGCAATAGCGCGTGGAATGTTTATCGCAGCAGGGTTGTGCGGCGCATTAATCAGTCATGTTGTGTTCGCCGATGGTCGCTTGACACCACAAGATGCGCTGGTGACAACACTCATCGACAAATCGGTACTCGCCGGTAGTCTGGCGCATAACGCCGATGGCACGCTGAATTATGACGACAATGGCAGCGCCCGGTTTGTGTACTCCGGAAAAATATTCTCGGTCGGTACCAACGAAAAAACCGGTGAATTGAAAGAACTGAAAGATCAAATTGGCACCATCGAAGGCGAAGCGGCTTTCCCGAAAGAGTTCGTCGCGATGACGGCGGCCATCAATTATATGATGGACATGCAGGCACAGGGCATCAAAGTGCCAATGCCACCAATGCCTGCTGTCGTACCCTGGACCTGTAACCATTGCAAGATGGTAGTCGCCGGCACCACCTACCTGTCGATCGTCGATGTACTGGGTCCTAACGGCAGTCCGGCAATGAAAGGCATGTTTGATCAAATGCTGATTGGCGGTGCCGCTGGTGCGTCGAAGTCAATGGGCATGGATGGTCGCGCCTTCACCGGTCTGACACCGGCATCCTATGATCCAATCAACAAAACCATGTCGGTGCGTATGGCGGGTTGTTCGGCGGTGGTCGCTGTCGATGGTCCACAAGCTGGCAAGATGGGTACGTTATGCATGAACAGCACGGCAACTTTTAATGTCAGTAAAGCGATTGCGATCGTGGACAATCAGGGTAATCCAGTTGGTTATCAGCCGACATCGAATATTTCTGCACAAGGTTCGTCGAATTGCATCACGGTACTGCATACGCCTCTCACCATGTAAACCGTATTTTTAAAGTAAGACAAGCTAACCGCCCCGTGAGCAATCCCGGGGCGGTTTTTGTTTTATACGCTACACTGTAAATTGTTCTCACTTTATATTTACAGCAGATTCGAACCTCATGACTGAGCTGAATATCCCCAGCCTGACCCCGCAGGCGGCCTGGAAAAAAATCCAGACCGAGCCCAAAACCATTTTGATCGATGTGCGCTCGCACATGGAATTTTTATTCATCGGTCATCCAACCGGTGCCATCAGTATTCCGTGGATCGATGAGCCGGACTGGATCATCAATCCGAATTTTCTGCGGGAAATACGCCAATTAGTCCTCGGTGGTTTATCGCACGACAGTTCCGGCTATAACGTACCGATTTTATTGATCTGTCGTAGCGGCAAGCGTTCGCGTGAAGCCGGTGTATATTTATTACAAAATGGTTTTACCAATGTATTTAATATTACCGACGGTTTCGAGGGCGAGCTCGACGATCAACATCATCGCAGCACACTGGGTGGTTGGCGTTTTGCGGAGTTACCGTGGGAACAGTGTTAATTGAGTCTGCCGGTTAAAACCATTTCAATCACTCCGGTATTAGCGGATAGTGTGACTTTCCCAGCGGCTTCGTTGACCGGTTTTTCGCAACCCTTTATACTGCGCGTCCCCTGATTCTGCGGGTGGGCCCAGGTAAGATTCACGATGTGGCAAGCCGAAGACCCCCTGCTGACAACAGCACGCAAAGTCATGGTGATTCAAAGCATCGTTACCCTCATGGCGGCTGGTTTGGCCTTTCCATTCAAAGGCTTGGCCTTTGCACTGGCACTGATATATGGTGGGGCGATAGTTCTGATCGGCACCGCAATTCAGGCCTGGCGCCTCAAAGTGGCGACCGAAGGTGCGGATAAACAGCCCACCCTGAAGCCGGGCGTGCTGATCCAGGGAATGATGATGAAGCTGGCGATCATGCTGGCGCTGCTGGTGGTAGGCTTGAGCAAGTTAAAGCTCGTCCCGCTGGCGCTGTTGTTAGGGATATTTTTAGCCTATAGCGGCTATTTTTTTGGACGGGGATATGCGCCCCGGTCCCGCGGTTAGACCGCACGGATTTTAAAACCTTGAGCCTTGAAACTGACAATGTCGAGCGAACAGCACGCGATAACCTCAGCGGAGTACATCAGACACCATTTAACTAACTGGACCTACGGCAAATTTCCTGACGGACATTGGGGCTTCGCCCACGATGCCGCCCAAGCCAAGTCCATGGGTTTCATGGCTATCCACGTCGACACGATGTTGTGGTCGATTGCTACGGGTCTGCTATTCCTGTTTTTCTTCCATCAAGCCGCCCGCAAAGCGACTGCCGGGATCCCCGGTGGCTTGCAGAATTTCGTCGAATGGGTCTGCGAATTCATCGACACCAATGTGCGCGGTTCCTTCACGGCCCGCAATGATCTGGTCGCGCCGATGGCATTGACCATTTTCATGTGGGTGTTCCTGATGAATTTCATGGATCTGCTGCCGGTCGACTGGATACCGTTGATCGCGGGGCAGGTGGGTGAACATGCTTATAATATGGACCCGCATCATGTGTTCATGAAGATCGTGCCCTCTACCGATCCGAACGCGACCTTTGGCATGTCATTGGCGATTTTCGCGCTGATGATTGTGTATAGTTTCAAAAATAAAGGGGTGGCAGGTTTTTTTGCCGAGCTCACCTTGCATCCATTCAGTTCCAAGAACACCTTGCTGCAAATTATTTTTGTGCCGATCAATTTCGTGCTGGAATTCGTGTCGTTGATTGCCAAGCCGCTGTCACTGTCCTTGCGACTCTACGGCAACATGTACGCCGGTGAAATGATCTTTATTCTGATTGCGTTGATGTTCGGCGGTGGTTTTATCATGCAACTCGCCGGTGGTTTGCTGCAATGGGGTTGGGCGGTGTTCCACATTTTAATTATTACCTTGCAGGCCTTCATCTTCATGACACTGGCCATTGTTTACATGGATATGGCGCATCAGGTGCCACACGAACAGCATTAAAATTTGAATCATTAACTTTTTGAAAATTTGATACAGGAGAAGAACCATGAATGAAGCAACAGCATTATTGTATATCGCCGGCGCATTGATGATGGGTTTGGGCGCATTGGGTGCGGCGATCGGTATCGGCGTATTAGGTGGCCGTTTCCTCGAAGGCGCAGCACGTCAGCCTGAATTGATTCCATTACTGCGTACCCAGTTCTTCATCATGATGGGCCTGACCGACGCGGTGCCGATGATTGCCGTGGGTGTCGCGTTCTACGTGATCTTCGCCGTTGCCGGTTAATTACCGAACTTACACTATTTAATAGCAGGGTCGTCCCATGGACATAAATCTGACATTGATTGGGCAGAGCATTACGTTCTTCCTGTTCATCTGGTTCACGATGAAATTCGTATGGCCGCCAATCGTAAATGCACTCGCCGCGCGCCGGGCCCAGATTGCCGATGGTTTATCGGCAGCCGAAAAGGCCAAGCACGACGAAGAACTTTCCAAGCATCGTATCGCGGAACTGTTGCGTGACGCCAAGGCGCAGGCGCAGGAAATCATCGGTCAGGCGGAGAAACGCGCCGCAGAAATTATCGATGCCGCCAAGACCAGTGCCAAAACCGAAGCCGAGCGTATCGTGCTGGCAGCCAATGCCGAGATCGAACAGAACGTGCATCGCGCCCGCGAACAATTGCGTGGTCAGGTGGCGTCACTGGCGGTGGCCGGTGCCAGTCGTGTGCTGAAAAAAGAAATCAACGCGGCGGCTAACGAAGATCTGTTGAAAGATCTCGTGGCGCAACTGTAAGCGGAGTTTTAGCCATGGCAGAAAAAAGCACCATCGCTCGTCCATACGCCCAGGCGGTATTTGATCTGGCCCAGGCGGCCGGCGAATACACGCAATGGTCGAATCTGTTGCAACTGGCGGCGATGGTCGTGGTGGATCCGACGGTACACAAATATATCGATAATCCGCAGGTTTCCAAAGAAATGCTGGCAAAACTGCTGATCGAATTGTTCGATAAACAGATCAGCGAAGCGGGCAAGAATTTCCTGCTGGTGCTGGTCGATAACAAACGTCTCAACGTGGTGCCGGAAATTGCGGTGATCTATGAACAGTTACGTGCCGAAGCGGAAAAGCGCATCGATGCCGAAGTCATCTCGGCTTTCCCGCTCAGTGCCGCGCAACAACAAGCCATCAGCGCCGGTTTGAAAAAACGTCTGGGTCGTGAAGTGAATCTGGTAACCAAAGTGGATGCGGCCTTGATCGGCGGCGCCATTGTACGTGCCGGTGATATGGTGATCGATGGTTCGATTACCGGTCACCTGGACAAATTGGCCTTTGCTCTGGCCCATTAAACGAATTCAAGTTTTTAGAGGACAAGTCAATGCAACTCAATCCATCGGAAATCAGCGAACTCATCAAACAGCGCGTCGAGAATTTCAAACTCGTCTCCGAAGCGCGCAATGAAGGCACGGTGGTGTCACTCGCCGACGGCGTGGTACGTATTCATGGTCTGGCCGACGTGATGTACGGTGAAATGATCGAATTCCCCAATAATACTTTCGGTATGGCGTTGAACCTCGAGCGTGACTCGGTCGGCGCGGTGGTGCTGGGTGATTCTGAAAGTATTTCTGAAGGTGTCAAAGTCAAATGTACCGGCCGCATTCTCGAAGTGCCAGTCGGTCCGGAGTTACTTGGCCGCGTGGTAAATTCGCTGGGTCAGGCGATTGATGGCAAAGGCCCCATCACCGCCAAGCTCAGCGCACCAATCGAAAAAGTGGCGCCCGGCGTGATTACCCGTAAATCCGTGAATCAACCGGTGCAGCTCGGCTTGAAAGCGATTGACTCGATGGTGCCGGTCGGTCGCGGTCAGCGCGAATTGATCATCGGTGATCGTCAAACCGGTAAAACCGCGGTCGCTGTCGATGCAATCATCAATCAGAAAGGCACCGGCGTAAAATGTATTTACGTTGCGATTGGCCAAAAGGCCTCCTCGGTCGCCAACGTGGTGCGCAAACTCGAAGAGCACGGCGCGATGGAACATACCATCGTGGTCGCCGCCACCGCTTCCGAATCTGCGGCGCTGCAATTCATTGCACCGTACGCCGGTTGTTCGATGGGCGAATATTTCCGCGACAACGGCCAGGATGCGCTGATCATTTATGACGATTTAACCAAACAGGCCTGGGCGTATCGTCAGGTTTCATTACTGCTGCGTCGTCCACCCGGTCGTGAAGCCTATCCCGGTGACGTGTTCTATCTCCATAGTCGTTTGCTGGAACGCGCCGCGCGCGTCAATGAAGATTATGTCGAGAAACATACCAAGGGCGCCGTCAAAGGCAAGACCGGTTCGTTAACCGCGTTGCCGATTATTGAAACCCAGGCCGGTGACGTCTCCGCGTTCGTCCCGACCAACGTGATCTCGATTACCGACGGTCAGATCTTTCTGGAATCGGATCTGTTCAACGCGGGTATTCGTCCGGCGATTAACGCCGGTTTGTCGGTATCGCGTGTGGGTGGTGCAGCGCAAACCAAGATCATCAAGAAGCTCGGTGGTGGCGTGCGTTTAGCCTTGGCGCAATATCGCGAACTCGCGGCCTTCGCCCAATTCGCATCAGATTTGGATGAAGCCACCCGCAAACAGATCGACCGCGGTCAACGCGTCACCGAACTGATGAAACAGAAACAATACTCGCCGATGACAGTGGCCGAACAGGCTTTCTCATTGCTGGCAGCCAATGCCGGTTTTCTCGATGACGTCGACGTGAAAAAGGTTGTGGCATTTGAATCAGCACTGAATGCTTACGTGCGTGCCAGCAACAAGGATCTGCTCGACAAGATCAATGCCAGCGGTGATTTCAATGATGACATTGAAGCGCAAATGAAAGCGGCAATTACCAAGTTCAAGGCAACGAGTACCTACTAATGGCCGGTAGCAAAGAAATCCGCAGCAAGATCAAGAGCGTGAAGAACACGCAGAAGATCACGCGCGCCATGGAAATGGTGGCCGCGAGCAAGATGCGCAAGGCCCAGGATCGCATGAGCGCGACCCGTCCGTATTCGCAAAAAATGCGGCAAGTGATACATCATCTGGCCTTTGCACATACCGAGTACAAACATCCGTATTTGCAAAATCGCGACAACGTCAAACGCGTCGGCTACATCATTATTGCCTCGGATCGTGGTCTGTGCGGCGGCCTGAACAATAATGAATTCAAGGCCACCTTGCTGCACATGAAGCAATGGCGTGAACAGGGTGTGGCAACCAGTTACTGCACCATCGGCCGCAAGGCAGTGGGTTTTTTCAAACGCATGAAGGGCGATATCCGTGCGCAAACCGTGCAACTGGGTGATGCCCCGAGTGTGACCGCGATCATCGGTCCGGTGAAGGTGATGCTGGATGCGTATAACGCCGGTGAGATCGATCGTCTGTATCTGGTGTTCAATGAATTTGTTAATACCATGACGCAATCACCGCGTATTGATCAATTGTTGCCGGTCACATCGATTCAAGAAGAAACCCATCTCAAGCACCACTGGGACTATATCTATGAACCCGGTGCCAAGGAAATTCTCGATAGCCTGATGGTGCGTTATATCGAATCATTGGTGTATCAGGGCGTGGTGGAAAACGTCGCCTGTGAAATGGCATCACGTATGGTCGCGATGAAATCGGCATCGGATAACGCCGGTCAATTGATCGATGACCTGCAGCTGTCCTACAACAAGGCGCGCCAGGCGGCGATTACCCAGGAAATTTCCGAAATCGTGGCCGGTGCGGCCGCAATTTAAAGATAGATGTAGGTTGGGCGATTGCCCAACGGTTGTCGGTCAGAAGACCGACCCACTAAATGAATTCAGAAATTAGATGAGGTGTAACATGAGTGCTGGCAAAATCCTACAGATCATTGGCGCGGTCATCGACGTGGAATTTCCACGTGACAAAATGCCGAAGATCTATGATGCATTGATTGTGGAAGGCAACGGCTTGACCCTGGAAACCCAGCAACAATTGGGTGACGGCGTAGTGCGTACCATCGCGATGGGTTCTACCGACGGTTTGAAACGTGAAACACCCGTGAGCAATACCGGCGCACCGATTTCCGTACCGGTTGGTAAAGAAACCCTCGGTCGCATCATGGATGTATTGGGTCGGCCAATTGATGAAGCCGGACCGATTGGTGAAAAAACCCGTGCGCCGATTCATCGCAAGCCACCTGCCTATGCGGATCAAGCCTCCAGCATCGAAATTCTTGAAACCGGTATCAAGGTTATCGACTTGATCATGCCGATCGCCAAGGGCGGTAAAATCGGTCTGTTCGGTGGTGCCGGCGTAGGTAAAACCGTGACGCTGATGGAATTGATTCGTAACATTGCCGTGGCGCACTCGGGTTACTCCGTGTTTGCCGGTGTCGGTGAACGTACCCGTGAAGGTAACGACTTCTATCATGAAATGAAAGAAGGCGGCGTTATCGATAAAGTGGCGCTGGTGTACGGTCAGATGAACGAACCGCCCGGTAACCGTTTGCGCGTGGCGTTAACCGGTTTGACGATTGCAGAAAACTTCCGTGACGAAGGCCGCGACGTATTGTTGTTCGTCGATAACATTTATCGTTATACCCTGGCCGGTACCGAAGTCTCCGCGTTGCTGGGTCGTATGCCATCAGCGGTAGGTTATCAACCGACACTCGCTGAAGAAATGGGCGTGTTACAGGAACGTATTACCTCGACCAAGACCGGTTCGATTACGTCGTTCCAGGCCGTCTACGTACCTGCGGATGACTTGACCGATCCGTCGCCTGCCACCACCTTCTCACATTTGGATGCGACACTGGTATTGTCTCGTCAGGTTGCCGAATTAGGTATTTATCCGGCGGTGGATCCACTCGATTCCACCTCACGTCAATTGGATCCACACGTGATTGGCGAAGATCATTACAGCACCGCGCGCGCCGTGCAAGGTACGTTGCAACGCTATAAGGAATTGAAGGACATCATCGCGATTCTGGGTATGGATGAATTGTCTGAAGAAGACAAACTCGCCGTATCACGCGCACGTAAGATTCAACGCTTCCTGTCGCAACCGTTCTTCGTGGCGGAAGTATTCACCGGCAGTCCCGGTAAATACGTATCACTGAAAGACACCATTCGCGCCTTCAAGGGCATTGTCAGCGGTGAATACGACAGCTTGCCCGAACAGGCCTTCTACATGGTGGGCACCATCGACGAAGCCGTCGAAAAAGCGAAAACGTTGTAATTTAGGGGCTACACTATGGCTATGACCATGCATGTTGATATCGTTAGCGCGGAACACTCGCTGTATTCCGGCCTGGCCGAAATGGTGGTGGCACCGGCGGCGCTGGGTGAAGTGGGCATTTACCCGCAACACACCCAGATGATCACCACGCTCAAACCCGGCGAAGTGCGCATCCAGAAACAGGGCGGTGAAGAAGAATCGATCTACGTATCCGGCGGTATTCTGGAAGTGCAACCACTGACCGTGACGATCCTGTCCGACACCGCCGTGCGTGCCCATGATCTCGACGAAGCCGCCGCATTGCAGGCCAAACAAGCCGCCGAACAAGCCCTCAAGGATAAAAGCGGCGACATGGAAGAAGCCGAAGCACTGTCACAACTGGCGCAAGCCGTTGCACAATTGCAAACGATTCAACGGGCCCGCAAGAAACTCAAAGGTTAAGTCATTAACTTAACGTGATTAAAAAAGGCAGCTCAGGCTGCCTTTTTTATTGCAGACAAGATTAAGCACGCACATACAACCAACCGGATTTCAATTTACGCAGAATTTCCTCCAACGCCGCATCCACCGGTTGAGCTTCGGGTAACAATTTAATTTCATGACCTTCCTTGAGTTGCGCGTGTTGAATCGCAAATCCGCAAGCACGGAAGCTGACGTTGCCATGCTTGCTGGCGAGTTGATTGATGCGGCGGGCATAGGGTGAGCTGTGACGTAACACGCCGAGACCTTCGGCGTTGGCGAGAATTTCCACTTGTAAATCCTTGCCCGAATGTTCTGCATTGCTCAGGAGTTGATCCGCTTCCTGCAGCGCATTATCGATCTTGAGTTGGTCCATATTATTAATATGAATCAGAATTTTATCATTACCCGGTTGTGCCACATTCAGTTGCGCTAAATTGGTTAACGGCGCAGTGGTACTGTGCGAGGATGAATGCAGATACCAGCCAGTCGTCATGCCAATAATTAACAACGCGCTCGCTGCCAGGGCCTGCCAGCCACGCATCGCTGTGCCTGGCAATTGTTGATAGCGTAGCGATGGTGCAGCGGGTGGTTGTTGATAACCCAGCTTGACGAGATCGGTGAGTTGTTGTAGTTGCGCCAATCTGGCGGCGAGTTGTGGATCGTTCTGGGTCGCCTGCAAAATGCGCGCTCGCTCGCTATTATCGAGCTCGTTATCAACAAACGCATTGAGTTGCTGATCGGAAATCGGTTCGTCGTGTGTCATTTGATTCTCCAGACGCGGTTACTCATCGCATCATTGTGTAAATCCTGCAAGACTTCCTGTAGTTGTTGCCGGGCCCGACAAATACGGCTCATGACAGTACCAACCGGAATACTCAAAATCGTGGCGGCCTCAAGATAAGAGCAGTCCTGCAATGCCACCAGCGTGATTACCTGGCGTTGATCGAAATTCAGCGTGGCGATAGCGCGCCGCACGCGCTGCACAATCAGTTGTTGTTGGGTTAATTCATCGGGTTGGATGGACGGATCAACCAATAAGTCATCCTGGATATCTTCGGTGCGGCGACGTCTTCGAAAAGTATCGTGCCAGCAATTGGCCATCACGCGAAATAACCATAATTGCAGATGATGCTCGTCGGTAAATTTTTCACGTTGTTGCAGTGCGCGTGTGATCGTTTCCTGGGCCAGGTCGGCGGAGAGATGACGATCATGCGTCCAGGAATAGGCAACACGATATAGCGTCTGCCATTGAGCAGCGAGTTGTTGCTGAAATTGACGGGTATTACCAAAAAGTTGAAACATCGTATATGACCGTATTTTCCTGTGATATCAGCCAATGACGTCTGACGCGTGATTTTATTCCCAAATAAGTCGATTTGGCGGGAATAAATCAGCCAGTTGCCGCGTTAATCCCACACAAACTTACTATGAGCGAGGAGTAATCGAATGAAATTGTTAACAAAATCAAGGCAGTTGTCACCGCTGTTGGCGGTCTTACTGGGGATAGCTGCGGCTATGCCGCAAGGTTTTGCAGCGGAAAAGTCCATGGCCGAGCACAAACTGGTGATTCAGGTCAGTAGCGATGATGAAAAAACCCAGGCGTTGGCGCTGAATAATGCGGTCAATCTCCAAAAAGAATACGGCCCCGAAAATATCGATATCGAAATCGTAGCTTATGGACCGGGTCTATCGATTTTGACCGATCCCGGCAAACAAAAGGAGCGGGTAGCCAGTTTGGCCAAGCAGGATATTCATTTCAGTGCCTGCGGTAATACCATGAGCAGTGTCAAGGCAAAAACCGGTAATGAGCCGAAACTGGTACAAGGTGTAAAAATCGTACCCGCGGGCGTTAAGCGAATCATTGAATTGCAGGAGCAGGGATATAGTTATATCCGCCCCTAGAAAATAAATTTCCGTCAGATCAAAAGTGTTTTAAAAGACAGCGAGGAAACATATGCCGGAGCGAATGGTGCTTTACCACCTTTTCCCGGCAGTAGCGGAGAGGTATTAATAGCCTGCAAATGTAATTGCGGCACGCCATTCCTCTCCGGGGCGTGTCGCTTTTTTTTGAAATTAACATACTATTAAGTAATGTAACGATATGGAGGGGAAATGTCGTATAAAAATCCTATCAATTGGTTTATAGCGATGGCAATGCTGTACGCAGTGGTATTGCCAACAAACGCTGCCGAGGAACTCAAGCGTACCGTTTTAAAAGCCGATCAGAATAAAGTCCAGCAGTGGAATAATTTTTTTGACGAATTGGTCAGTGTGCATAGTAAACAAATCGAAGCAAAATCAGTCCGGACCACGCAAGAGCCAGGTGGTTATTATCAACTGCCGGAATTCTATCAACAAACCAGTTATTTCAGTGCAGAACCTGACAGGTTGTTGAGTCGCGTACAACGCGAGACAAAGTCACCCGATAAAATCCATCAAATCGAAGTATTCATTTATGCCAACAACGGCAAGCTGACACGTGACTATCTGGCGGCATATTTACCCAAATATCGCAATGCGCCAATTTCAACATTCATAAACTTGCATCATTACGCCGCAGGCTTGCATGGTTTCCGTCAGTTTGATGCCTCCGGTAATCGTATCTATGAGCAGTGCAAACTCGATGATGGCAGTGATGAAATTATTTTGTCGCTGGAAGAAGATGAGATCAGCGGGCCGTATGCCAACAAGAAATTACTGGCGAGCAAACGCTATCAGCAGTGTTTTGGTGATTTGCCCGTTGAGGCTGACAAGTATCTGCACCCTGCAATCGAGTTAACGGTCAATGATAAGGCCGCACGCAGTGCCGAACAGGTTGAACTCGACATCGCAGAACTGACTGCACAGTTACTCAAGTCGCCACACGATACGCAGAAACTTATCCGGCGTGGTGATGCATATTTTGAAATGCATGACTTTGAAGCGGCAATTGAAGATTTCAGTCGGGCAATAAAATATGACACTCATGCGGATGCGGCGTATTTTGGTCGTGGTCTTGCCAACGGCAGAGCCGGGTATATCGATGCGGGGATTGCTGACTTGACGGTATATATTGAACGTCATCCGCAGGAGTCACGCGCTTACACCAAGCGTGGGGTGCGTTATTTGTGGAAAGGTGATGAGGCCAGTGCCGAACTCGACTTGCGCAAGGCGATTGCGTTGAATCCCGCGAATGCCGAAGCCCATGATGATCTGGGCGTGATCCTGGCCCGTCGCGGCTCATATGCGGACGCCCAGCAGCACTTTGCAACCACGGTGCGCGTGGACCCGACCTATCAGAAAGGCTGGCACAATCTGGCTATGGCACTATTTCTGAGCAAGCAGGATGCAGCCGCCTTGCTGGCCGTTGAAACGGCACTCAAACTCAGTCCTGAGGCGCGCGATTCGTCCTTGCTGAAAGTGCAGATTTTGCGTGTCTTGGGCCGCACGACTGAAGCGGACAAATTACAGGCAGAAGCAGAATTTTTACCCGAAGGGAATTGGTCGGAACATATCTCCGTGAAGTAGCCCATGCACTCGCTACGCTATATATATAAATCAAGAGCTTATATATAGCGTTTGTCTTCTTGCCAGCCCACCCGGCAGATTGTTAATATAACCCATTGAAATAAAAGTATTTTCAGGTCTCACGGTCGCAGTTGCGGCACATTTCAGGCGGGTTCATAACAGTGCAAAATTCCCAGGATAGCATCGGCAAAAATAAAGTCGTTACCTTTACATATACGATTCTCGATACAGCTGGCCAGGTACTGGAGCAGTCAGACTTGCCGGTGTCCTATATTCATGGTGTGGATGGCAAAATGTTTCCCAAGATCGAAGCCGGTATGAGCGGAGCAATCATCGGCGCAGAAATCGAGGTGCCATTGTCAGCCGATGAGGCCTTTGGTCCCGCTGATCCGGATTTAATGTTTACCGATGCCATTGATAATGTGCCACCAAGCTACCGGCATGTTGGTGCAGAGGCGATGTTTCAAAATGAAGACGGTGAAACCAAGACGATGATCGTGACGCGAATTGAAAACGGTGAAATTACCCTGGATGGCAATCATCCATTTGCGGGTAAAGATTTGCTATTTCGCCTAACTGTCGTGGGCGTACGCGATGTCACTCAACAAGAAAAACAAACCGGTGAAGTGATCGATATGTCCGGTCCGTTCAGCATGCAATAAATTACAATCATGGCGCGCCTACCTTTAAATATTGTCATCCTGGCTGCCGGTGCCGGTACGCGCATGAAATCGGCGTTGCCCAAAGTCTTGCATCCGCTGGCGGGGCGTCCCTTGTTGCAACATGTGGTTGATGCGGCACACAAACTCAAACCGGCACAAATCATCGTAGTCTATGGACACGGTGGCGCCCAGGTGCAGCAATGTTTACAACGCGAATCGCTACTGTGGGTGGAGCAGGCGCAACAATTAGGCACCGGTCATGCCGTCAGCCAGGCCTTGCCGAAGTTAAGCGATGCATCACTGACGTTAGTCTTGTATGGCGATGTGCCGCTGATTCAGGACAACACCTTAAGCGAATTATTGCGGCTGGCAGGAGATGGATCGCTGGCGGTGTTAACCGTGCATCTGGCTGAGCCACAAGGTTATGGCCGCATCGTACGAAATCAACATGGCAAGGTAGAACGTATCGTCGAAGAAAAAGATACCACGGCAGAACAAAAAACCATTACTGAAATCAACAC
The DNA here is from genome assembly GCA_024641475.1 of Gammaproteobacteria bacterium. Taxonomy (GTDB): domain Bacteria; phylum Pseudomonadota; class Gammaproteobacteria; order UBA6429; family Thiohalophilaceae; genus JACQBC01. The sequence goes on along the minus strand of JAHECZ010000030.1, from coordinate 16,195 downwards.
CGGTATTCTGGCCGTCAATAGCAAACAGTTGCGCCACTGGTTGGGACAACTCCAGACCGATAATGCCCAGGGCGAATACTATCTGACCGATATCATTGCGATGGCGGTACACGCTGGAATCAGCGTTGCAACCACCCATCCTGCCAATGCAGCCGAAGTGTTAGGCGTGAATAGCCGCAGCCAGTTGGCACAGCTGGAACGCATTTATCAACATCAGCTGGCAGAGCAGTACATGGCGCAAGGGGTGAGCTTTGCCGATCCGGCGCGGGTGGATTTTCGCGGTGAAGTAAAGTTCGGTCGTGATGTTAACGTGGATATCAATGTGGTGTTCGCCGGCAAGGTAATCATCGGCGATAACGTGCAGATTGGTGCCAACTGCGTGATCCGGGATGCACAAATAGAAAGTGGTGCCGAGATTCTGCCGATGTGTGTGATCGAAGAAGCCAGCGTCGGTGCGCATAGTCGTGTCGGGCCGTATTCACGCTTGCGTCCCGGTGCAGTGTTAGAGGGTGATAATCACGTTGGCAATTTTGTGGAAATTAAAAAATCCCGGATTGGTGCCGGTTCCAAGGTCAATCATTTGAGTTATGTCGGCGATACCACGATGGGCAGCAAAGTTAACATTGGTGCCGGAACGATCACGGCGAATTATGATGGCATCAATAAACACCAGACGATCATCGGTGACAATGCTTCAACCGGCTCCAATAGTGTGCTGGTTGCACCGGTGCAAATTGGTGATGGCGCCACCATCGGTGCCGGCTCCGTGATTAGCAAGAATGCGCCGGAAGGCAAATTGACACTGACGCGTCCCAAGCAAATCACGCTTGATGGCTGGCAACGGCCAACGAAAAAAAAGTGACGAGAGACACGGGATAAGGTTTCAAAATAATTATCAGAGTAACAGTGACAAGGTGTGCCTTGCCCCTCGTCACTCGTAACCAGGAGTTGGTTTTATGTGCGGTATTGTCGGTGCAGTGGCAGAACGGGATGTGGTGCCGATTCTGATCGAAGGTCTGAAGCGCCTGGAATATCGCGGCTATGATTCAGCGGGCGTGGCGGTACTCGATAGCAACAATCAGCTCGAACGTGTACGCATGCCGGGTAAAGTGGCACAGCTCGACGCGGCTGTACAAAAACAACATTTACAGGCGCGTACCGGGATTGCGCATACCCGCTGGGCCACCCACGGTGTGCCGTCGGAAAAAAATGCCCATCCGCATGTGTGTCGTCACACCGTCGCCGTCGTGCATAACGGCATCATCGAGAATCATGACAAGTTACGCAAACTGCAACTTGCCAAGGGTTACGAATTTACCTCGCAGACCGACACCGAAGTCATCGCGCATCAGGTCTACGAACATCACGTCGAAGCCAAACTGGATCTGCTGATCGCGGTGCAAACGACGCTGCGCGAACTGGAAGGCGCCTATGCGCTGGGTATTATCAGTAAAAACGAGCCAGGCCGTTTGATCGCGGCGCGGCGCGGGAGCCCGCTGGTGATCGGTGTGGGTATCGGCGAAACGTTTATCGCATCCGATGTGGCGGCACTGTTACCGGTCACCCAACGCTTTGTGTTTTTGCAGGAAGGCGATGTGGTCGATATTCGGCGTGGCGAATTTACCATTTATGATGAGACCGGCAACAAAGTCGCGCGGCCCATCAAGGAAAGCGAACTCACCGCCGATGCAGTGGAGCGCGGCACCTATCGCCACTACATGCTCAAGGAAATATATGAGCAAACCCGCGCGGTGGCGGATGCGCTCGATGGCCGACTAAGCGGCGATCACTTGCTGGAAAATGCTTTCGGTCCGGATGCCGGCGCAATTTTCGAACAGGTTAAAGGCGTACATATCATCGCCTGCGGTACCAGTTTCCACTCCGGACTGGTAGCGCGTCACTGGTTCGAAACCTTGGCCAATATGCCGTGCACGGTGGAGATTGCCAGCGAATTTCGTTATCGCAAACCCGTGGTACGGCACAATTCCTTGATCGTCACGATCTCGCAATCCGGTGAAACCGCCGACACGTTGGCCGGTTTGCAGGAAGCCAAACGGTTGGGATTCGGTCATTCACTGACGATCTGCAACGTCCCGGAAAGCTCACTGACGCGTGAATCCGAATTGGCACTGATGACACGCGCCGGACCGGAAATTGGCGTGGCCTCCACCAAGGCGTTTACCACCCAGCTCGTGTCATTAATGTTATTGGTTATTGCCCTGGGTAAACGCAATGGCATGACAGCAGACAAAGAAGCGAATCTGGTTCGGCAGCTCAAAGTATTGCCTGGCAAGATTGAGAAAGTGCTGGAACTGGATAAACAAATCCAGATCCTGGCGGAGGATTTTGCCGATAAGCAACATGCCTTGTTTCTGGGGCGCGGTCTGCATTATCCGATTGCAATGGAAGGCGCACTCAAGCTCAAGGAAATTTCCTATATCCATGCCGAGGCGTATGCGGCCGGCGAACTCAAGCACGGCCCGCTGGCACTGGTTGATGCGAACATGCCGGTGATCATCGTCGCACCGAATAATGAATTACTGGATAAACTGCGTTCCAACATGCAGGAAGTCCGCGCGCGCGGCGGCGTGCTGTATGTGTTTGCCGATGAAGCATTGCACTTCGATGCCGACGAAACAACGAAAGTAATGAACATCGTTTCCTGCGAAGATGAAACCTCACCCATAGTCCACAATATCGCCCTGCAGTTACTTGCCTATCATGTCGCGATTCTGAAAGGCACAGACGTCGATCAGCCGCGTAATCTGGCCAAGTCGGTAACGGTGGAGTAACGCTGATTTGGATTATTCGTTATAACTGAATAATTTTCCGAATTTGGCCGTATCGAGGATGTGGCGCACAGGCGGTTTGCAGTGCGCAAGGCTGACTTGATCGGTGCCGCCGATCCGCTCACGTAAAATAATGAGCAATCCCAGTGCAGTACTATCGAGATAATCCACATCGGTAAAATCCACTACGCAACGCTTGCCAGTTTTTATTCTGGCCAGAGTCTCGCGGAACTGGGTTACCAGATTCTCGCCAAACTTACCTTTGATCAGTAAAAACTGGTTATCTGATTCTTCAAGGTAGGTGATATTCGATTGCATAAGGACAACTCCAGGTTCATGTTGATAACAATTGGAATAGACGTTGATCAAAGTGAATATTAGTACTGCATGGAGAAGTATAGAGACCGTCTTTGCGGGAGCAGTGTAGTCGTGCAGCAGATGCGTGATCGCACTCACGATCTCACTCCATCAGTAACGTGACCTTGGTACCCCTACCGCGAAAAGACCCATGATATTATTAAGGTATTGGCGCAATCGCATTCAACATTGAATGTAACTCATTGTTAAAGTCTGGCAATAGCCTACCGATAAACTATTTGCCGCGGTAATAATCAGTTGCCGCAGCAAAGTGTAAAGGGCATACCCGTCGAAAGGCGGCGACGCAAAGCTTCTGGTCTTCGGGCTCCTCACGGGGTCAAAGATAGCAGGGTTACCACAGAGTCAATAGATACCTGGTGTAACCCAGGTATGTCCATGGCAATGTCCTTTTCACTGTGAACCTGGCCTCCCAGACCATTGCGGCCGTGTAGCTGATTGACGACTTTGTATAGATAGCCGATTGGGAGCGCTGATGGGTATGCTTAATACGCCAGTAAAGGTGGCATTGCTCGCGATGGACAGCCGATCCAGCAAATCGCTGGAAATGGTTTTTGCCAATCGTGCTGAAGGTAAAGTCGAACTCGTTACGCAACAAGAAGCGCAGTTAGTGCTCATGGATATGGATAGCCAGGATGCGCTGTCGATATTTCGCAATTTTAAAAAATCACATTCACAGATACCCGTCGTTGCATTGGCGCAAGGGGAGTTGCCTGAGGAATGTGACTGCACGCTGGTCGGCAAGCCAATTTCAGTTTCAATATTGTTAGACGCAATTGCAGGAGCAGGGGCAATGAATTCACCTGAGGATTCCTCAAAAAGTAAAGTGAGCTCCGATAAGGTGCAACGCGCACTTGCGGCCCTTGATGCAATGAAGACGGCGGAAGGTCTCGGTAAGAAGATAGAGAAAAAAACAGAATTACCCGCCAAGCGAAGTTTGTCCAAATTATCTGATGAAATGTATTTTGATCCAGAGCGGTTCCTGTTGGGCAAGGTAATCAGTAGTCATGCCAAAGCCAGGGAAACCAAATCCGGTGCTGTATTGCAATGCTGGAAAGACAAGATAGTGATTATTGATGGTGTAACTGATGAGATCCATTCGAATCTGAATTCGAATCAGATTCGCAGTATGGCGATTGCGCCTTTGGATGACGAACTGTCGTCGCCAGTGAATGTGCGCGAATTGGCATGCAACAGTTCAGAATTCAAACAGTTGTTACAGGACAAAAGCCTGAATTGCGCCAGCGCGGAAGTTTTCTTATGGAATCTGGGTTTGTTAACCAGTCGTGGGCGGATACCGCGCGGTGCCGACATTGAGCAGCGTGTGTATTTGCGCCGCTGGCCAAATTTGACGCGGGTTATGCAGTCGGATCACGTCATGCGAATTCTGGCGTATTGGGTTCGTCAGCCAAGCAGTGCGGTGGAAATCAGTACAGCATTGAAAATCGAACTCGAAGATGTATTTGCGGTATACAGCGCCGCCAATGCCTGTGGTCTTGCCGGGATTGCACGCCGCCGCGTCGATGAGTTGATGGCGGTTGAAGAATTGTTTGTGAATGAACGCCGCGGCCTGTTCGCCTCGATTCTTGGCCATCTGCGGCCGCAACGTAATACTGTAGAAAAATACGCGTAAGAGAGACCTGTTCAATGAGCACAGTAAAAATTATTTTTGCAGGACCGGTTGGCGCGGGCAAGACCACTGCCATCGGTGCCATCAGTGACATCACGCCATTTACCACAGAAGAGTTCGCCACGGATGAAGTGCGCGACATCAAGAGTAAAACCACGGTAGCCATGGATTACGGCATGATGAAACTGGATAGTGGTGAACGCATACATCTGTATGGCACGCCTGGCCAGGAACGTTTCAATTTTATGTGGGAAATTCTTGCGGATGGGGCTATCGGTCTGGTGCTGTTACTGCGTAATAGTAATGAGGATCCACTGGCAGATTTGAAAACCTATCTTGATAATTTTGCAGATCTCATCAGGAAAACCGGGGTTGCAATCGGGGTAACGCATATCGAGGAGAACCGTAAAATCTCACTTGATGACTACGTCAAGGTGCTGAATGAAAGAAATATCATCGCGCCGGTATTTGAAATAGATGGGCGCAACAAGAACGATATTATCCTGTTAACACAATCATTGCTGTTTACCCTCGATCCGGGATTGGCACACTGATGTCGATTGCAGATACAGCCACAGAGGAGATCATCCTGCGCCTGAATAAATTCGGCGTGGCATTTGGTGATCGCATCGTACTTAGTGAAGTTGACATCGAAATACCGGCAATCGGGCCATTCGTATTAATGGGTCCGGCCGGAACCGGCAAGTCAACGCTGCTACGTTCGGCCACAAAATTGAATGAAGCGACACCATTGTATCGAACCTGGGGTGAGCTGGAATATTTTGGCGACAAATACAATGACGGCGAAGCACCGGCATTGGTGGCACAAAATACACGATTACTGATGGCGAATATTGTCGAAAACATTATCAACGAATTACCGGAGCGTAGTCGTTATACCAAAATACAACAACGTGAAATTGCCGTGCAATTATTGCGTGGTGCTGGATTGGATGAATTATGCGATCGTCTCGACGAGCCGGTTGTCGATCTGGAATTGGCTTTGCAACGGCATCTGGCTATCGCCAGAACGGCGGCGGCAAATCCAGCACTGATTTGTATTGATGAACCCACCACCGGACTGAATGACGCGGATGCGGATCGATTAATCGATTACATGCGACAAGTCAGTCGCGGTCGCGCTGTGCTTGTGGTGTTACATAACCAGGCACAGGCACAACGTCTGGGTGGAATGACGGCATTGCTGGCCGGCGGCCGAGTGCAGGAATGTTGCAACAGCGAGAAATTCTTTACCTCGCCGGATTCAGCGACGGCACGTGAATATATCAAAAATGGCAATTGCACGGTACCCGCCCCCGATGCCGCCCCCGATACACTGGATGAAACTGTTACAGCGCCACCGCCACTGCCCGAACAGGCACGCAAATACGTGCGTCAGGCCGCGGGGCCACGGGGTTTTATGTGGCTAAAAAAAGGCATGCTGGCGGGAACGCCACGACCGGGCATTGTTGCTGAACTGCAAGACGATCTTGAAGCATTAAAACGTGTCGGTGTCACCGTGCTGATTTCGCTGACGATGACGCCCGTTGATTCTGTTGCGTTGGCGGGTTATGGCATAGCGCATATTGCCTCGCCGGTTGTGGATATGCAGGCACCGACAATCGATCAGGCTTTTGATTTGTGCGAACAAATGACGGAGCGTATGAATGCCGGTGACATTGTGGCGGTGCATTGCCATGCGGGGCTGGGTCGAACCGGGACCTTGCTTGCCGCGCAGTTGATATATGAAGGTTACGACGCACTCGATGCACTGGAAACAGTACGGCGTGTCGAACCAAAATGGGTTCAATCTGAGGAACAGGTAGCGTTCCTTGTCGAATTCGCGCGCGCTGTCGCGAAGTTGCCGCAGGGAAGATGGTTACGTAGTCATACAGCGTAATGGTGTTTTTGGTTCTACTAATCAACAGGAGAGTTATATGGCGAGTAAATTAGATTCAGCACTGCAAGCCGCAATGGCGAGTGTACCGGAATGTGTCGCAGCCGGTTATGTCGATCTGACCACGGGCATGTTGCTGGGAGTCAAGACCGTGGATTCCCATCCCAAGGAAATTCTGGAACTGCTCGCAGCGGCAACCTCGGATATGTTCCAGGGTTCCAATGTTGGCACAATCGAAAAGATGTTCAAGAAAGCCCGTGGCCTTAAAGACGATGGCCATCACTATTTCAATGAGATGGTGGTGAACAGCGACAATCTGATTCACATTTTTATTCGTGGTCAGAAAAATGAAGAACACGTGGTTGGTTACGTCTGCCGCAAGTCAGCCAATTTAGGTATGGCACTGACCAAGGCACGCGCCTCCATGACGTCGATCGAAGCCGCGATGTAATTTTTCCCAGGCCCGGCCGTAAATCCGGCCGGGACCATTGGGGCGGTTTGACACCGCAACATGGAAAAGTGCCGATCAGATGTGAATTGTGATGAGGGTCGCCGACTCGGTTGCCAGACATTTTGCTGCCGATTGTTAGTGCGACTGGATCCGGATGAACGCGCGCCGGGAGACGGTATCACCCCGGCGAAAGGTTTCGTTGATAAAGATCCCGACAGCGGACTGTGTGTGAATTTTGATCCAGCAACACACAGGTGCCGAATATGGGAACGACGGCCGCGCGTATGCCGTGAATACAGCTGTAATCCCGATCCCTTGCTGCAAGTGGTCTTGCGCGTCGGGTTCAGTTCACTGGCACGATTATTACGCGCCTCAGCCGAGACTAAAATTCCGCGGGAAGCGCATCGCTTTATTCCGCATATCGATGAGCATGGTAAAGAACCGAATAACAAATATGCAGATAAATCCAGGAAAAAAATCTGAATGACCACGGTTAAATACCAGGATCAAATTTATGACGTTCGCAGTGGCGAAACGGTGCTGGATGCATTAACGCGCCAGGGCGTGACGCTGGATTTTTCCTGCCGTAGCGGTATTTGTCAGGTATGTCTGCAACGCGTGACCAGCGGCGAAGTACCGGAGCGTTCCCAGCTGGGATTGCGACCAGGGTTGCGCGCACAGGGTTATTTTATGCCGTGCAGCTGTGTGCCACAGAATGATATCAGCATGGCGCCACCACGTGCCGAAGATTTGTATCAGGGAGTCGTGGTGCAGGCAGTGGAACCACTGACTGCTGCGATAACAAAAGTAATTCTGGAAACAAATAGTCCGCTGGCATATCGGCCAGGACAATTTATAAATTTACGCAGGCCCGATGGCTTAACGCGGAGTTATTCGCTGGCGAGCGTGCCGGATGATTATTTTCTGGAACTGCATGTACAACGCAAGCGCAATGGCGCGATGAGTAACTGGCTGTGCGATGCACTCAAGCCCGGCGATGAACTGGAACTGCAGGGGCCGCAAGGGGATTGCTATTATCATGACGAGCAAGCCGATCAATCCATGTTGCTGATTGGCACCGGCAGCGGGCTTGCGCCGATGTTTGGCGTGGTGCGTGCCGCGTTGGCGGCAGGACATCGTGGTGAGATACATTTATATCACGGGACGCATTCCGCACAGAATTTGTACTTGCAACGTGAAATTCAGATATTAACCAGTCGCCACGCCAATCTGCACTATCATCCGTGTGTTTCCGGTGACGAGTCTGCGGAAAGAGTCACACATGGCCGTGCCCATACGATCGCGTTGCAATCGCATGTCAACCTGCAGGGTTGGGCTATTTATCTGTGTGGCTTGCCGTCAATGGTCTATGCGGCACAACAACAGGTGATTAAAGCGGGCGCATTGTCACAGCACGTACACGCCGATCCATTTGAGATGAAGGATCTGCGCACGGAGTCGCGTGTTGCAGAAAGCAGTTCGCCAGCGGCAACCGCCGCCGCCGTGACGCTGGCACCGGATTTGGAATTGTGGCAGGCGCTGCGTGATGGTGAAATGCTGCATGAGATTCTGGCCGAATTCTACACGCGGGTATATGCTGATGAGCAACTTGCACCATTTTTTGTGGGTGTGACCAAACAACGGTTGATTGAAAAACAATATTCATTCCTGCAACAGCATATTTGCGGTGTAAAAGTCTATTTTGGCAACCGGCCGCGCAATGCGCATCACTGGATGGTGATCAGCGATGCACTGTTTGATCATCGCGAAGCCATCATGCTGGATTGTTTGCGGCATCACGGGCTGAGCCAAGAGTTTGTCGAACGGTTCATGGCTTACGAAAATCATTTCCGTAAGGACATTGTGAAAACCAGGCCATGGAATAAAGTGGTCAACGGTGTCGAAATGCCACTGGAAGGATTTGGTGAGCTGGCGTTGACATCGGGAAGTCTATGCGACAGTTGCGGTAATGCAATCGATACGGGTGTCATTGTGCGTTATCACTTGCGGCTGGGCACGGTCTATTGCCCTGCCTGTATGGGGAAGACGCTCGAACCACAGATCAAGGCAGGCACACATGGCTGAAACGGTGGATAGCAAAACGGTTGAGGTATTACGCAATTATCTGGTACCCAGTGACATGGGCGCTGAATTTGCATCCGCCTCACACCGTCACGATGCACGCCGCAATATTTTATGGGGTTTGCTACGCGGCGCAGCCGGACGTCAGGTCCCGGTGGCGACGCTAATGGAATGGACCGGCACGGCGGATCGGCGCGAGATCGCCGCATTGTTATTTACTATGCAACGCGAAGGCATGCTCAATGGTGACGCCAAACCCTTTACGTTGCCGACCGGCTCATTTACCGATGTATTAACGGCGACACTGAATATGATTGCTGCCGGTGATGCAGCGGTATTGGCTAATGCGCAAGGCCTGTGTGTCGGGTTTGCCGGATGTTCCTATGCCGTCGCGCAGCGCTTGTCTCTGGCAGCGGCGAGTTTGTCGCCACTGGTACGCACCACCGGTCACGATGCGACGGAGCTGGCGATGGAGCAGATCGTCAAAAGTATCCGCGATGCAGATGGTGACGAATATGCCATCCGCCCGCTGTATGTGCAAAAAGTCGGCTTCTTTCTGGTGACGCCACGCGAGCTGGCGGGAAAATTCCGGGAACGTTCCGCCGCCTTTGCGCGGTTGATGGCCATGTTGAGCAGACGTTATCTGGGCGTGTGCTAATCTAGAGGCAGGATCACAATGCAAGCAACATCATCAATGACACAAACCGCTGGCACCGAATCCCTGCTGGGGATTCTCAAGGATTTACATCTCGATGTAAAAGATATCGAAGGTTCACTGATCATTACCCGCGATGGTTTGACGATGGCCGCCAACGGGTTGAATTTTGATGTGGATAGTGCCGGGGCAGTATGCCGTGAACTGTATGGACAGGGCAGTAATCTCGCGCATGAATTACACCGCGGTGGCTTGCACGAGGTTCTGCTCAAAACTGATCATGGTTATGTGCTGGTGACACCCGCAGGTGAAAAAGCCTTTCTGGCCCTGCTGGCGCGCGCGGATGCGAATCTGGGTTTGATTTTTCTGGAGATTCAACGCACTGCGGTTGCAGTTGCGGCCGCGTTTGCCGATTTGAAATAACCGGCTGGCTCAAGCGTCAAACTCAGCCTGATAATCGTCGGGGTTGATACCATTCTGACGCAAGGGTTCCACCAAACGAAAACGGGTGACTTTTGCGCTGGCCATGATAAAGCCGCGAATGACCAATTCACGCGTGACCGCTGAATTCGCATAGCCGGCAATTTCTTCGATAACCCGCGTGGTCTTGCGGCGCGCCAGCGCGCGAAACAACGCCGGGACATGCGACAGTAATGCAACCAGCAACTCTTCCGCGTCGTTATGCCACTCTCCTGCCTTGGGCAGCTCCGGGGTAAAACCGTATTCGTCTTCGGTCAGTTCGCGCCAGAGTAACAGCGTATGACCATCCGGATCAGTCACACCGGCAAAGAGTTCCAGGGCGTCACTACGTTGTGGTTCAGAAACAGCTTGTGCGCCCTGCTGTAGCGCAATCGCAAACGCCTCCTGAACGTTATAGACCTGCACCCGTACTGTAACCGGATGTTGGACTCGCGATACCTGCAGCAAACGTAACACGATGGAACCCGAATCCATATCGACAAAACCTTCGCCACGTTTGGCGGCATGGAATCCAATGATGTCTGACCAAAACTTTTCTGCACGTAGCAGATTGGTGACTGGCATGTCGACATGGGTGATGCCAAAAAACATGGTTAACTCCTGATGTAAGGAAAATTATTTAATCGAGACGGCAAAAATATCGGACATCGCAGGTTACACCGGCACGCTCCAGCAGGCTGCGCATCGAATTATCAAAACGATCGCTGGCATGCGAAGCGCCGGTAATGGCAATTGCCCATTGCCAGGGATCGGATTGGATACGTTGCAATATCCGATCGGCAAACAGGCGACTGCGATCCGGACTAAAGACATTGGCCCGCATATAAGCCTGCACCTGTTCACTGACAACACCGGGTAACATCAGCGAATTATTTTTTTCAAACAATTGCAGGCAGAGTAATCGCTGGAAGGTGTGGGTTTCAATCGTGGTTTGCTGGAATTCGCGGCCGCTATCCAGCCAGATGGTTTCGGTATCGGTAAAACATTCATGATGTGTATCACCTTCATAACCCAATGACTGTTCAAAACGGTCGAGATCGGCCAGCGGCATCTCCGGCCAGCGTGCCTGAATCCATTCGCGATAACGTGGACGTTGCTCGGTCAGTGCCCTGAAATGTGCTTCATCAAACTCGATAGCGACAAATGCAGGGGGACCGGAATGTTGTTCGCCCAATGAACGGAACCAGTCGGCGACATGTTCGCGGCTCATCGGGTCAAAATGATTAATTCCGGCTATATATAGCGGCATATGCAGGGCTGGCTTTAATTTATCAATCGAATAACATAAACCAGTATAGAATAGAAAATCGAGCGGATTTAATCTATGCTGTTGCCTGGATCACCAAACTGCCAAAAAGAATTGCGAGAACTTTGCCATGACTGCGAATACCAAAGCAATAGACGATGCGATTAAACCGATTCTTACCCGACTCAATAGTGTCTCCAAGGATATCGAAGCATCCGCCATTATGTCCCGCGATGGGCATACCTTGACATCCGTGTTAGGCAATAGTGTCGATCCCGATCGGTTGGGTGCGATGTGTGCCTCATTGCTGTCTTTGGCCGAGAAAACCTCCAAGGAACTGGATCGGGGTGCGCTCAAACAGGTGCTGATTGGCGGTGAGAAAGGCAGTATCCTGTTATTGCATATCGGTGCCAATGCGGTATTGAGTATTGTCGCAAAAGCCGGCGCCAATCTGGGAATGGTGTTTGTCGAAGCCAAAAAAACCGCCACAGAAATCGCCAATACCGGTATCTTTACTGCCTCGGCCTGATACAAAAACACCGTAACTGACGGCCAGGCTTCCTGCTGCACTGCCCGGTAATTAAATAATATTCAGGTTATTCTGCACGGCTATTTCTGCATGGAGTGATAGCCATAGCAATATTCAGGTGGCTGGCTGCGAAGATTGACACAATCGATTGCCAGTTGGTAGCAAGTAAGCTAGATTGCCAGCGTCACGCAGTCCCGGCATGACTCACGCAGGAAATATATAAAGATAAAAACCGGGTCATAAATATTGACTTCATTAAAGGGTGATCTGCATGAATCCAGGCAAATGGATGTTGCTGTTGTTGTCCGGTCTGTTGACAGGATGCGCAGTACAAGAGAACTTTGCTGTAAATAAGGAATTCTGGAACAATAAATCTGCGCGCATCGGTGTGGTGATCTGCAAATTACCGGTTGTCCATAGTCTGAAAATGGGGCAGCAGGAAGTGTTTGATGTATCGCGTAACGATCCTGCCACCCGTGATATCGACAAATTTCTGGCCAGGCAGGATCTTTCCGGTATTAACAAAGTTGCCGATGGCATGGTGGAATATCTGCAGAAGCAAGGTCATCTCGCCAAACGTATCCCCGGTTATTTCGAACCGCATAAATTACCGCGTTTTAACAAGAACACTAGCGCGAAAACAGTCTATGCACAGGAAGATTATTGGGTGAATAAGGAAAAATGGGGAGTGGAGAAAGTGGTGGTGTTAACCGTCGATACGGTCGGCATCACGCGTACTTATCACGCCAATGATCCAGCTGGTGAGCCCAGCGGTTATGCAAACGTCAGTGGCATGATCGTGAATCTCGCTACCAATCAACTGGAATGGCGACAAACTGTTATCCAGAGTGTGCCGGTTGATAATGATAATTGGGAATCGCCACCCAAGTACCCGGGACTGGCACAAGCAATTACGTCGGCGTATACCCAGGCGCAGGTCGTGCTATTCAATCATTTTGCGAAGTAGTCAGGATTGTCGCCAAGGTTTGGCGCAGAAGATCCAGTCGAACCGGTTTGGTCAGGTACTGATGAAATCCGGCTTTATGCCCACGCATAATATCAATTGGCATGGCGTCCGCCGACAAGGCGATCACCGGAATGTGGGCAGTTTTGGAATCGGCCAGCAGCTGTTTTAACACTTCATAGCCATCCATGCCGGGTAAATGAATGTCCAGCAGAATCGCATCAGGCAGATACCGTTGTGCCAACTCCAGACCATATTCACCATTGGTGGCAGACATTAATGTCATATTGGGCAAGTGTCGGAACATTGCCTCGACGACGCGCAGATTAGCCGGGTTATCTTCCACGTATAATATTTTGAATTTGTTGCTGTTGGCCGTGTCGCTTAGCGTTGCGGTTGGTGTGTTGCCGGCCGTGACAGCAACATTCGATTTATGCGGCAGATCCAGCCAGAAAGTAGCGCCCTGTCCGGGAGAGGAATCCACGCCCAGTTCGGCATCCATCAATTGCGCTATTTGTTTCGACAAGGCCAGGCCAATACCGGCGCCTTCCACCGCGGTGTTTTCTGCGCCCAAACGCTCAAACGGTTTGAATAACAGTGCAAGTTTTTCCGGTGCAATCCCCGGGCCGGTGTCGGTAATCGCGATGCGCACGCGACTGTCATTCCGCACGCGGCATTCGATGGTAATGCGGCCCATATCGTTATTGTATTTGGCGGCATTGGAAAGCAGATTGATCAGGATTTGTTTCAGGCGGGTGGGATCAGACAAAACGCTCATGTGAGGATCGCAACTGTTGCGTAACGTGAGTCTGCGTTCGGCGATAAGCGGCTGAATGAATTTCACCGCGTCAAGCGTGATCTGTTGTAAATTTACCAACTGCATGACGGTATGCATTTTGCCGGATTCAATGCGTGACAAGTCCAGCAATTCGTTAATGAGTTGCAATAAATGTGTACCGGCACGATCAATTTCCAATACAAAGTCCTGTTGTTCCGGTTGCAAGGGTTCCATATTTAAAATCTGCGAGAAACCCAGAATGGCATTCATGGGTGTACGCAGCTCATGGGACATACGCGCCAGAAAATCATTCTTGGCTTTGTTGGCACGCTCGGCCTCATCTTTAGCAGCGATAAGAGCTAGTTCTGTCTGTTTGCGACGGGAAATATTATTCACTAACAGCAACAGGTTAGGCTTGCCCGCACGCAGGAAGCGCGAAAAGTGACAGGCCAACCAGACCTCTTTGCCCCAGGTGGTTTGCATATGGTATTCAGATGATAGCGGAGTGCCGGACGATAAGACCTGTTCCGCAGCGGTCAGCATGCCGACTTGTTGCCAGGATGTGATCTGACGAAAATTCTGTTGCAGCATTTGTTCGCGGTTGCCACCGAGTATATTTTCGACAGACTGATTGGCAAAAACACACTGGCCGGTATTATCATATACGACAATGCCAAAGACGGCGGCAGCAAGGATCTGTTCATTAAACTGATGCGCATCCATCAGTTCGGCTGTGCGCGCATCGACGCTTTGTTTGAGCTGGGCATTCAATTCGTGCAGGGCAACTTCGTTACGCTGCACGGCTTCCAATGCGTGGATGCGATCGGTGACGTTGAGCAACGACAAGACCAGCCCGGTGACCTGACCCGCGTCATCTTTAATCGGTGCTAATGTCCAGTCCCAATGGCTGACACCACGCTCGGGATTGTGTTCGTACTCAAAAGCTTTGGCTTTGGCGGTGTAGGTCTCGCCGGTCGTTGCGACACGACGGAATATCGCTGCGTTTTCCGTATTGGGAAACAGCGCGAAGTGATTCTTGCCAATAAAGTATTCCGGATCTTTGGCATCGGCGAGTGCATAGGCCTGATTAACCCGCACGAAATTCATCTCAGGATCAAGGTAAGCAATCAATACGGGGGTGGTGTCGAGTACCGTAGCCAGCAATTGGTGAGATGAGCGCAATGACTCTTCGGCATGAATGCGTTGGGTAATATCCTGTACTGCACCTATGGTGCGTAGTGCCGTGCCATCCTCTGCATAAATAGTTTCGCCATGTTCCTGCACCCATTTGATCGCACCATCCGCTAACACGATGCGGTGAACGATTTGATAAGCATGGTGGTCACGAATCGATTGTTGGTAGGACTTATCCAGGTGTGCGCGGTCTTGCGGATGTACCGTCGCGAGAAAGTCCTGATAGGTTATCGCTGAATTTGTCCGCGGAACACCAAATATACGGTAAGTCTGCTCCGACCAGTTTAGCTGATAGGTAGCTAAATCCAGCTCCCAGGTACCGAGTTGCGCAATGGATTGGGCATGCAGCAAGCGAGCCTCACTGCGGCGCAGTTCTTCCTGGAGTTGCTGCAGTGCCTGCGTGGAATTGATTCGTTCGATGGTGACGCCGGTATGCGTAGCGATGGCTTCCAGATACTCGCACTCCGCCGGTGTTGGCACACGCACGCCTTCTTCGCCGAAGGTGCCGGTACCAAAAAAACCAAGCCGCTGATTATCGAGAATTACTGGTATGTTGATCGTGGTGCGGTTATCCAGCAATTTTTGCCGGCCGGGATTGGCGCGCGGATCGGTGCGCATGTCCTCAATGATAACCGGTTTGTCGGCCAGAGAAAGTTCGCGTAGAAATGCATCCGATTGCAATTCCAGGCGCATAAACGGATGCTGGTCCGTCATTGTTTCAACAATCTCGCCCTGATATGCAATCATATCGGCAAAACGATTATTCTCGCTCAGTAAAAACAACCAGGTATCCCGGTAGCCCAGCACCTCGCTGATTTCCTGGCGTATTACCGTGACGACGTCGTAGTAGCTGGATGTGCGTTGCAGTTGGTGGGCGAGCCGTAACAGGGATTGGCTGAAGTGTTGGCGATATTCCAGATCACCAGTGAGTTGTTGCTGGTTGGAAAGCAAATCGGCATAACGTGCGGTTAGCACACCATGTTCATCCAGTGATAGCGGTGTCAGGTTAGCGCGCGCCCGATCCGAGACGCTACCGGAACGGGAAGCGATAAAGGCTTCCAGCGGTGCCATGCCTTGCTTGAGACTGCGCCAGGCAAGCCAGGTACCACCCACTGCCAGCAGCAG
>JAHECZ010000124.1 GCA_024641475.1 Gammaproteobacteria bacterium | reverse complement strand
GCCTTTATGCCGGATGTGTTGGTCTATTTTGCCGATACCGACCCTGCAAATCCACGCATGTTTCCTGCGGGGGGTCCATTATCGCCTGTAAAAACTGATATACGTGGAAAGTATGTTATCCCAGGATTACCTGCCTATCCCTTGGATCCTATAGCAAATAATTACTATCAAGGTTATTGCTCGACAGATAAGGGGCTAACATGGGATAAATGTGGTGCAGCCAAGACTGACATGCCAAATTATGCTACTACAGTGTATGCACCAAATGACTATAGCGGACTTCCACCATTCAATCCGGCAAGTCAGAATTTATTATTTCACTTTGGCAAGGTGCTGCTCGAAGATAACTCAGTATGTGGTACGGTAAATGAATTTTTCCAGAAAGAGATAACCGGCACGGCCGAATCACTTGATGTGGATGGAAATGTGTTGGGCGGCCCTGTGCGGCTAAGCAGTTATGGGGATTTCTCGTTACGCTATAGTCCAAACACAGCGAGTATCAGAATTTCATGCGAGGGGATAACGCCAGTACTGATACCTATAAATATTTCAAATCGCCGAATCTTCGGACTAACCAAGCTCACGGGTTTAAAAGCGCCGGCAGTTTCCGCTATGACGGCTGAGATAAATGGCGTGGTCGCGGCAACATTACCAATACCACCTGCTAATCCGCGACCGTCTGATCTGTTACCTAATGCGGAACAGTTTTTTAGCATTAAAGGTATCGATACCCGCAAAGGGGCTTGCCAATACTATAAGGCCATTGGAGCAGTGAGAGATTGTGATGCCACTGGAAAATTTATTGGCGCAGTTAATTTTGAAGACTGGAAGAAAGCAGTCCGTATATCTCCCGCATCTGGTGCACCTGAATACCAGGCGAATTTTGTAAATCAGGTTGATTTGAATCTTTCACGAAATCATCATTCTGTGTCCTATGGTCCAAATGATACAGCGGCTTATGTTTGTAATCATGCTGGGCCAATCAATTCAACACAACTTGAAATTAACAAAGCGGTTGATAACGCGGTGAATGGAAAAAATCTCGTTGCCTGTGTGTCGATGGATTATCGGTTGATACCGGGTGTCAATGGGGATAGGCCATTCACGCGATTCTTAATATTTGGACCAAGTGGTGAATTATTGCCCTCTATCAATCTTGATGGTCGACGTGAGAAATTCATGCCGGGTGTATGTACCGTATGTCACGGTGGTGACAAATATGCCGGTAAGTTTCCTGAAGATGGGAGCGGTTATGCGGATATCGGGGGACACTTCTTGCCCTATGATATAGGTAATTTTGCCTTTTCGAATGACCCACTCCGAACTCGCGCAGCACAGGAAGAAGTAATTTATAATTTGAATCAGAATGTGCTAAACACCGGGCCTACCTTGGCCGCACAGGAATTGATCGGTGGTTGGTATCCAAATAATACACATACAATGAATATTGAGTATTTACCGCCAAGCTGGCAAGAAGCGAACTTACCAGCAAAATATCAGGGTAAGAATATGGACAAGCTCTATCACTCCACAGTTTCGCGCAGCTGTCGAACTTGCCATGTTAACCTGTCAGAAAATTTTAATTATGACCGATTTACGTTCGATACAGGTCTGCCAAAATTTGATGAATATGCGTTTATATCTCCTGTCTGCGGTCAACGTAACAGCGCAACGAATTGGAGCAGTTATTCGATGCCCGGCTCGTCAGTGACGTTTGATCGGTTCTGGCAATCGGCAGGTACCGGTGCTGCAACAGATCAAGTTGCACAGGCAAGCGCATTTATTAGCATATTATCGCCATCAACATCGGTACCATGTAGCTTGCCAGTTGCTCCAATATATTGAAGTAGTTGGAAGTGCGACGTCGAAATAAAGATCAAATCGCACAGGCGATCGCAATTCAAAGCTATCGTTTGTGTCAATCGAGGCTGACGGATATGCGCCACTATGTGGAAACGTATTGCGCGAATGATTGGCTATGCCAGTCTTGAATTAGTGATCATTTGGAAACTTGGTCAGGGGCGCTTGAGCGTAGTCACAGGATTCTCGCCGACCGGCACATCCGGCAAGCGTTCGCCGAGCAGTAATTGCATGGCTTCGATAACTTTATCGACGATGACCAGTCCGTGAGCGTGATACAGGCGCCGTTGACACTGTATCGGTTCATGCAGGTTATCACGATGGTGGGTCTGGAAATCCAGCCAGGCAATCACCGGGATATCGTTGAGATCGCGATCCACCACAACCCAGGCATCTTCTTCGA
>JAHECZ010000029.1:2357-32346 GCA_024641475.1 Gammaproteobacteria bacterium | reverse complement strand
CTATATAGGGGTCAGGATAATGCCGAAAATGATGCTTCAATAAAGTAATTGGCACAATTAAGGGCAACTCACCCAGACGATATTCGCGAATCGACTCCAATAATTCCTGTTTGTCTTCTTTTGAGAGCGATTTTTTCAAATACCCCAACAAATGTTCCAGCACATTGGCATGCTGCTTTCGGGTCGCAACACATTTCAGTGCATTCATTAACTGCTGGATATAATCATCAGCCAGATCGCGAATTCCGGCTTTGCCAGCGCTGGCTATGAGTCGACCCAATTCTTTATAGGCAATGAGATTATGTGCCATCACCATATATTTGTGACGCCTATGAAACTCAACTAACTTCGCAGCAGTCAGCTTCGTTGACCTGAGTGCTCGCCAACGATGCAACACAAAAACCCGCTGAATAAAATTTTCGCGCAATTGCGGATCGCCCAAGCGACCTTCTTCTTCGCAGGGAATTAACGGCAGCTGTTGCATGAAACTCTGCGCGTAAATCCCGGTGCCTTGTTTAGCAGGCATACCTTTACTGCCATAGACTTTCACGCGTTCCATGCCGCAACTGGGTGAGCCGCGTTTAAAAATGTAACCACAGAGGTGATCTAATTCCCGTGCCTGCCTCATACCGTAGGCGCGTAATTTTTCTGTCACATCCAACGCTTCATTACGAATGCCTACTGCACGCGGACGCGTTACGCTACCTACCAATCGTATTGGTTCACGCGGCACACCCAGACCAATCGCCATCTCAGGGCATACTGGAACAAAATCAAAATAGTTTTCCAGTGTCCCGGTGATGTAGTGATCGTGCTTATGACTGCCGTCATAACGAACTGATTCTCCTAACAGACATTGACTAATCCCCACAGGAATTCGTTCTTGGGTGCGTATCGCTTCGCTACTGTGGCTTGCTTTCATCGCTCTGTTAATTCAGTGAATTTTGACATTACCACCTAGATTGTTTGTGGTTATAAAACCTTAATATTACTTCAATAACTATTTTTAGTTCACGATTACGTATCGCCAGCTACACTATAATTGCATCACACACACTTTTATCCAAGGAGGATTCCATATGAAATACATAACTATTATTTCCATTCTCACAGCAGGATTGCTCAGTGTTACATTTACATCAACGGCCGCCGATCAAGCTCAGATTAAGAGCACAGAACAGGCCCAACTCAAGTCGAGCGACAATGACCAACTTCAGGACAAACAGATTTATGGTCATCAACTCATGAGCGCTGATGAGCGCAATCAATTCCGCCAGAAAATGATGTCGGCAAAAACCACGCAGGAACGTGAGCAGATACGCGCCGAACATCATAAAACCATGCAGGCCCGAGCCAAATCACAAGGGATTAATTTACCGGATGAACCACCGATGCATCGTGGCCCAGGTTCAGGCATGGGTGGTGGCATGGGACCAGGTGGTCGAAACTAATATCCGCTTTGATCTTGATAATTACACCTGCCTGCCGGTTGGTAAGCAGGTGTTTTTTTTAAATCCAGGCCTTGGGTTTTAAATACTTTTCATACAACTCAGCTTCTTTACTGCCGGCTTCGGGCTGCCAGTCGTAACGCCACTTCACGATCGACGGCAAGGACATCAGGATAGATTCGGTACGCCCACCCGTTTGTAAACCAAATAACGTGCCGCGATCATAGACCAGATTGAATTCCACATAGCGGCCACGACGATACAGCTGAAATTCACGCTCAGCATCACCATACGCCAGGTGTTTGCGGCGCGCCACAATCGGTTGGTAGGCCTTGATATAGCTATCACCAATACTACGTAAAAATTCAAATGATTTATCGAAACCCCATTGATTTAAATCATCAAAAAACAAACCGCCGATGCCGCGTGGCTCGTTGCGATGTTTGATATGGAAATATTCGTCACACCACTGTTTGTAACGGGAATAGACATCGGTACCAAATGGGTCGCAGGCCTGCTTGGCTGTACGGTGCCAATGCACACAGTCTTCATCGAATCCATAATAGGGCGTCAGATCAAAGCCGCCGCCAAACCACCATACCGGAGCAGCACCGGGTTTTTCGGCAATAAAGAATCGCACATTGGCATGCGAGGTCGGCACATAGGGATTACGCGGATGAATGACCAGCGACACACCTAATGCGGTAAAGGAACGCCCCGCCAATTCAGGACGATGTGCGGTTGCCGATGCCGGCAGGTTTTCCCCATGCACATGCGAAAAATTCACGCCCGCTTTTTCAAATACACCACCTTCTTCCATGACGCGAGAACGACCACCACCACCTCCGGGACGTTGCCAGCTGTCTTCGCGAAAACCCAGCTTGCCATCTTCTTTCGCCAAGGCATCACAGATGGCATCCTGCATGCCCAGCAAATATTTTTTTACTGCATCAACATCGATCGACATCTCACACCTGCATTGTTAACCGGGCCGAAGAATATTTCCCGTTTGTATATCGCGAATCTCGCTGGGCTTAGCTTGCGCATTTACTTCGCCGGCAAGTATGTATTCAATTCCCTTGGGAAATTGCGTTTGTACCTCCGCCACATTACGAGCGGGCGGCTGGCCTGCGATGTTAGCACTGCTGGAAACCAGTGCACCACCGAATGCCTCGCAAAGCATTCGAACTAATGGATGAGCAGTGACCCGCACCGCCAGTGTTGCATGTTCGCCTCGCAATGCCACCGGCACCGTCTTACGCGCAGGAAACACCCAGGTGACCGGTCCGGGCCAGGTTGCCATGGCACGCTGCCACATGCTGGCTTCCACGGGAGCTAAATAGGTTCTGAGTTGATCGATATCGGATGCAATGAGGATTAAACCTTTCTCGACCGGCCGTTGCTTGAGCGCAAGCAAGCGCATCACCGCCGCGGTGTTATGTGGATCGCAGCCTAACCCATATACCGCTTCGGTGGGATAGGCGATGATGCCGCCACGCTGAAGCGCCTCAATGGCGCGATGCAGTTCGCTGGTCGTCATGGCTGACGAACATCAATCGTCCGATTCGCCAGATTCAGCAGCAGATTCTACTGGCTCGCTGTGGCCACATTCTTCCTGCGGACAGACTTTGCTGGCACCACTGCGCTTGGTGACTTTCAGCGTCATCATTGGCCATTGGCATTCCGGACATGGTTCATTGATGGGTTCATTCCATACCGCGTATTTGCATTCCGGATAGTGTTCGCACGAATAGAAAATTTTGCCGCGCCGCGATTTACGTTGCAGCATCGTGCCTTTTTTGCATACCGGACAAGGCACGCCGGTATTGGCAGGTTTTTCGATTGGTTCGATAAAGGTACAATTAGGATAACCACTGCAACCGATAAACTGACCATATTTACCATAGCGCACCACCAAATCAGATTCACACTGTGGACACTTGCGGCCTTCGACGATTTGCTGGGTTTGCTCAGGCGTATCTTTCAGGTTGCGGGTGTAATCGCATTCCGGATAGGCGGTACAACCGATAAAGCGGCCACGCCGTCCCAGACGAATTGATAACGGTTTGCCGCACTTGGGACAATCCTCATCCATCGCTTCATGGGTGACATCCTTGCGGTCCACATTTTGTTCCTTGTCGTCCACCAATTCCTTGAAAGGTTTCCAGAATTTGGCCATGACCGGAATCCAGTCTTCATCACCGCGCGAGATGGCATCCAGCTCATCTTCCATACGCGCAGTGAAATCGTAATCTACATAATTGGTGAAGTGTTCCGTCAGGAATTTATTGACGATGCGTCCTACATCCGTTGGAAAGAAGCGTTTTTTATCCATCGTCACGTATTCGCGTTGCTGCAACGTGGAAATGATCGTTGCGTAGGTCGAGGGACGCCCGATGCCATGTTCTTCGAGTGATTTGACCAGCGAGGCTTCACTGTAGCGCGGCGGTGGTTCGGTAAAATGTTGCTCCTGTTTGACATCCTGCAGAACAACTTCGTCACCTTTTTCAAACGGCGGCAGAATTTTTTGGTCTTCTTCTTCGGCCGCTTTACTGTCATCGGCGCTTTCCTGATACACACTCATGAAACCGGGACTGACGATAGTCGAGCCATTGGCTCGAAACACGTGCTGCTCACCGGCATTCAGATCCACTGACACCGTATCCAATGTGGCATGAATCATCTGACAGGCAACCGTGCGCTTCCAGATTAAATCGTACAAACGAAACTGATCTTTACTTAAATGTTCTTTAATCTTATCCGGCTCATGATTCACAGAGGTGGGGCGAATCGCTTCATGCGCTTCCTGTGCATTCTTGGCCTTGGTCTTGTAGACTCGCGCCGCTTCAGGCACGTTCTCCACTCCAAAACGCTCTGCAATATAGGCACGGATTTCCTCAATGGCATCATTGGCAAGATTCACCGAGTCGGTACGCATGTAACTGATCAAGCCCACCGTCTCGCCACCGATATCGATACCTTCATACAGCTGCTGCGCCACCATCATGGTTTTCTTGGCAGTGAAGCCGAGCTTGCGTGATGATTCCTGTTGCAGTGTTGAAGTGGTAAAAGGCGCAGACGGATTGCGTTTACGTTGTTTCTTTTCAACGTTTGTCACCAGCAGCTTGCCTTTGGCTGCCTTGACAATCGCGGTCTTGGCTTTATCTGCCTGTTCCTGATTGGTCAGTGTAAACTGTTCAACTTTGGCGCCGTCTAATTGAATAAGCTTGGCAACAAATGCATCGCCTTTTTGTTCGGCTGCCGCCTGGATTGTCCAGTATTCCTGCGGTTGGAACGCTTCAATTTCCAGTTCGCGTTCAACGATCAAGCGCAAGGCCGGGCTTTGCACACGCCCGGCGGATAAGCCGCGCCGGATTTTTTTCCATAACAGTGGCGACAGGTTAAAGCCCACCAGATAATCCAGAGCACGACGCGCCAGTTGCGCATGGATCATGTCCTGCGAGAGTTCGCGCGGATGCTGCACTGCTTCCTGAATAGCGCGCTTGGTAATTTCATGGAAACTGACACGACCGACGGTTTTATCTTTCAGCGCACCGCGATCATTGAGAATTTCATAGAGATGCCATGAAATGGCTTCCCCCTCGCGATCCGGATCTGTCGCCAGATAGAGGGCATCAACTTTCTTGACGGCTTTGGCAATCGCATCAAGATGTTTCTCATTTTTTTCGATGAGCTGGTATTTCATCGCAAAATCATTTTCAGGATCGACGGCACCTTCCTTCGGCAAGAGATCACGCACGTGCCCGTAAGAGGCCAGCACCTCAAAATCTTTTCCAAGATATTTTTTGATGGTCTTGGCCTTGGCAGGCGACTCAACGATGACCAGATTTTTTCCCATGAGATCCTTGAACTTACCCGGTTACCTAAAAATGGAAATGCCCGCGGGTGCGGGCATGTATAAGTTGGGGCGGCAGCCCCGCCAATCAGTGAATGCTGCCGGCGCTATGTTCAAACACATAATCTTCCATCCATGCATAGGCTTCTTCGCGACCCGGTTGATTGAACAATACCATCAATACAACCCATTTAAGATGATCGAGATCGACATCTTCACTATCCAGTGCCATCACCCTATCGATCACCACTTCGCGACTTGCCAGATCGAGTACGCCGGTATTTTCCAGAAAGGCGAGAAACCCGCGTGATTCGACATCCAACTTATCTAATTCTTGCTGAGCATATATTCGCACGGGTAATTGCTTACCGGGAGGAGGCGCATGTGGTTCACCTTGCAACGCGGCGAGTCCTTCCAGCCAGGTAAACGCCTTGCTGATTTGTCCGTGGTCAAACCCGGCCTTCTGTAATTCTGAGCGCAGCGATTCCTCGTCCTTGGCGGTTTCCAGCTCTTCGGTCATGTAATTCTCAAACAAATACATCAGCACATCGAGAATATTTTCTTTCATCACCCACCTGTTTTGTGTACCCGGCAGTACAAGCCCGCCGCGGTCAACTGTACCTTCCCCTGCAACTCTAATATTAAAAGGATGGAGCAAACTGCGTCCGCCGTCAATCCGCAGCGCTCAATGACCCGATCCACGCTGGTGGGTGCATCGTCGATGCAGTCCAAAATCCGCTGTGCCTGTGGATCGGTATCGACGTCAGGTGTGACAACCTCAGTTTGGCCGTAAGTTATGGAATTATCTGCAAAAGTCGTGGGCAATTCCTCCAGAATATCCATGACGTTTTCGACTAATTTGGCTCCTTGACGCAACAAAGCATGGCAGCCTTTTGCCTGCACATTATGGATCGATCCGGGAATGGCATAGACTTCTCGCCCCTGCTCCAATGCATGCCGAGCCGTGATCAGGGACCCACTCCGCAGTGCCGCCTCCACCACCAGCACCCCATGGCTCATACCGCTAATCAGACGATTGCGCCGGGGAAAATTCCCCGGCCAGGGTGGTGTCGCTAAAGGAAATTCGGATATTACGGCACCGCCACTGGCGATGATTGCCTCGCTCAACGGGACATGGGATGCCGGATAAATATGATCAATGCCCGTCCCACACACCGCGATCGTAATGCCATTCACATGCAGCGCGCCGCGATGCGCAGCTGCGTCAATTCCCATCGCCAAGCCACTCGTCACCACCATGCCAATCCGGGCTAGTTCGGCAGCAAACGCCCCGGCATTTTCACTTCCCATTGGTGTGGGGTGGCGACTACCGACGATAGCGATTTGCGGCAACGACAACACCGCAGGATCACCGCGCACATACAACACCGCAGGTGGATCGGTCAGCTGGCGTAACATTGGCGGATAAGCTGCATCCTGCCAGGTAATCAGATGGGCATCAGGCGTTGCTAACCATTTGGTGATGTTATCCAGCCATGCTGCATCGGTATTGTGCAGCGCGTGGATGCTCTCTGCTGACAAGCCCAACCGCTGCAGCTGTCCTGATGTCGCTGCGAGTATCGCTTGTGGTTCGTTAAAGACCTGCAACAACTGTTGCAGCATGGCGGCATTCACTGATTTGGCCTGGCTGACAGTAAGCCAGGCACGCTGTGTCGCTGTCGTCATACCCTTCCTCCATGAAAGACTGACTCATCCTGATTTTTAGATAATTGATCGGATACTTGGAAATTGCAAATGATGCGCACTAAAAAGAAAAACCTCCACCCGGTTTTTCCTGGTGGAGGTTCGATAAAGAATTAAATTGTCAGAAAAATCTTACGGACTGATCACCTTATCCAATACGCGCATTTCACGCTCTGCGGACATCACCAAGGCAAAACTGAGCTTGTTGTAGACACGAAACACCATCAGAATTCCTGCGCGTTCATCCGGTAGCGTAACCTTACTGCTAAATAAACTGCCTTGCGGATCACGCACAGATTTACCGGATTGAAACACTTCGAGAATATGCCCGGCTTCCAGGCCGTGTTCTTCACCGCGATTAAGCACCACCACATTATATTGGCCTATGCGATCGACGCCTTGATATACCGAGATAATCTGTCCCTGGATTTTTTTCTTGGGCGCACGTGGGAAAAAATTACTGTTGATTTCCGTCTTCTCTTGCGGAACCAGTATATCACCATCGATAATTTCCTGGCGACTCTTCCCGACCACCAATGTCGATGGTTCACCGATTTTCACCAGCCTGGCTTCTGCTAAATAAACTCCTTCGGTACCGAGCTTGTCACCGGTTTCCGGATCGATATATTTCTGTCCGGGACGCACAGCGACGAATGCATTTAACGTGGTATGTTCCAAACCTTTCGCGTAAATGCGCGCACCCTGCGCTGTAGCCAAATGCTCTTCCAGGCTCGATACAACATACGCAGAATTTTCTACCAGGTCGTCACTTAACAAATACGGGCGACTTAAAAATGCCGCAATGACATCCTTGTTTAAGGAACCCACGGCTTTGCGCAATTTTTCAGTGCGCACTTGCGGTTCCATTTTCACAACGGGCAAACCACTCTTATCTTTACTGGGTGCTTTGGCAGGCGCCTGTGTGCCTTCAAGAACTAATATCGGTTTTCCATTGGCATCGTATTGCAATACGATCACATCACCGGGATAAATCAAATGCGGGTTGCGAATTTTAGGATTCACTTGCCAAACCTCTGGCCACAACCAGGGATCTTTCAGAAAATGTTCGGCAATCGCCCATAATGTATCGCCTTTTTTCACGACATAGCGTTCAGGCACGCCTTCGCGAACCGTTGGCGTCGATTTTGTTGTTGGCGCAACAGCCTCAGGTGCAGATGCTGGTTCTGGAACAGGCGCTGCCTCTGGAACAGCAGCCGGCTCAGGAAGCGATGGGGCTAACACTTCGGCTGTGTTATCGGGAGTCACACTCACGGGCTCCGGAGCCACCGCCGAATTCGGCGTCGCAGCAGCAGGAACCTCATCTGCTGCGATGGCAAGTAGTGATACTCCGGCCAAAAGGATAAAACCAAGCTGCAAACGAGAGAGATTATTCGTTATCATGCGTAACCCTTTACTGGAAAATTGGTGGGTAACTAAGACCCCTATATCGTGTAGTATCATAATGTTAGCAGCTTTTTTTACACTTGTACTATAACTTGTACGATAAATGTCACGGCAAATTCTATGGCGTTATTGACTATATTGCATTACCCCGACGAGCGACTGCGAACCCGCGCCCAACCTGTTACCCAGGTCGATGCCCGCATTCGCCAGTTGATCAGCGATATGTTTGAAACCATGTACCAAGCTCCGGGTATCGGCCTGGCGGCCACACAGGTTAATGTCCACGAGCGGATCATTGTGATGGACATTTCAGAGCAACAAAATCAACCACTTACCTTTATTAATCCGGAATTAGTGCAGGCCGACGGCGAACAGGAATACGAAGAGGGTTGTCTGTCCGTACCGGGATTTTACGAGCCGGTAGAGCGTGCCGCCCACATCAAGGTGAAAGCCCTGAACCGGGATGGCAAAGCCTTTGAAATGGAAGCCGATGAGTTATTGGCCGTCTGCATTCAGCACGAGATGGACCACCTCGAAGGCAAATTATTTGTCGATTACATCTCGCAGCTCAAGCGCTCACGCATCCGTAAAAAGCTGGAAAAACAGCAAAAACATGTGGCAATTTAAACCCTGGGGACGAATCACCAGGTTCTAGACCCTGGGAAAAAATACCTCATGAATTTACCTGCCTTAAAAATTATCTTTGCGGGAACACCCGAATTTGCGGCGGTGGCACTAGAGGCATTGATCGACTCACCACACCAGATCGTGGCGGTATATACCCAGCCGGATCGTCCTGCCGGGCGCGGTCGGCAACTCAAGCCAAGTGCCGTGAAGGCGCTGGCACAACAACACGGGATCCCCGTCGAACAACCCGTGTCACTCAGGACAACTGCGGCAGCTGATACACTCGCCAGCTACCAGGCCGATTTGATGGTGGTCGCTGCTTATGGCCTGATCCTACCCAAGACAATTCTCACAACGCCGAAGCTGGGATGCTTGAATATTCATGCATCGTTGTTACCACGCTGGCGCGGGGCAGCGCCGATCCAGCGCGCCATTCTGGCTGGTGATGCCCAGACCGGCATCACGATCATGCAAATGGATGAAGGCCTGGATACCGGTGCGATGCTGTTGAAACAATCACTACCGATTGACGCGGCTATCAATGCCGGTGAACTGCACGATCAACTCGCCAAGCTCGGTGCCAGCGCGTTACTGGAAACCATTGAGCTGATCCAGCGGCAACGCGTTCACGCAGAACAACAAGATAACAACCAGGCAACCTATGCCAAAAAACTCGAGAAAGAAGCAGCATGGATTAACTGGACACAGCGTGCTGGCGAAATCGATCGTCAAATCCGCGCTTTTAATCCCTGGCCCATCGCGCAAACCAAACTGGATGGTCAAATCATTCGTGTCTGGCAAGCCGGGCTCAGTGCCGCCAGTGGACCTGGCGGCGCAATCCTGCATACCGATAAGACCGGCATCGTGGTGGCTTGTGGATCAGATGCCATACGGATATTGCGCTGCCAGTTACCCGGCGGCAAACCATTGAGCGTCGCCGAACTGTTAAACGGTCACGCCGCGTTGTTTGCTCCGGGCAAACAATTTGAATTATGAATCCACGCAGCACTGCCAGCCGTGTTTTACACGACGTATTGGATCGCGGTATTCAGCTGGATACCGCATTGGCAACGCATTTACCCTCTCAACCACATAACGACCATGCCTTCATACAAGCCTTGTGTTACGGCGTCTTGCGTGATTGGCCGCAACAACAATTACAATTAAAGCAATTGCTGCACAAACCGCTGCAAGCGGGCAGCGAACTGGCCCGCGTACTGATGTTGTGTGGCTTGCACGAATTACACCGAATGCGCACGGCGCCCTATGCGGCAGTCTCACAAACCGTCAATGCTACAGCAGAGTTGGACATCGCCTGGGCCCGCGGTCTGGTGAATGCCGTATTGCGCAATGCCCAGCGTCGGCATGATGAACTGGAACAAAGCCTGGCGCAGCAACCCGAAGCGGTGTATGCCCATCCAAAATGGTTGCTCAAGCGTGTGCAGCAAGACTGGCCAGATCAGTGGCAGGCGATCGTAGCTGCAGATAACCGTCAGGCGCCGTTGGTACTTCGCGTGAACCTGCGGCGCATAAGCCGGGATGACTATATATATAAGCTTGCGCAAGCCGGTCAGTCGGCCACGGCGGTGCCACACAATCTCACCGCAGTTCAATTGCATGCGCCCTGCGACATCGAACAACTTCCCGGCTTTGCCAACGGTGAAGTCAGCGTGCAGGATGCCGCCGCGCAATTGGTTGCACCGCTGCTGAATCCACAACCGGGTGAGCGAATCCTGGATGCCTGTGCCGCGCCGGGAGGGAAAACCGTCCATATACTTGAACAACAACCGCAGTTGACCGAGTTAGTGGCCCTCGACAATGTGGCGCAACGACTCACTCGCGTCCACGAAAATCTGCAGCGCGCTGGCCTGTCAGCCAAGGTGATATGCGGTGATGCAAGTCAACCCGCCAACTGGTGGGATAAACACGTGTTTGATCGCATCCTGCTGGATGCACCCTGCAGCGCCACCGGGGTGATCCGGCGTCATCCCGATATCAAAGTCTTACGCCAGGCCGATGACATCGCGCGACTGGCTGCACAGCAACAACAAATGCTGCAGGCGCTCTGGCCCTTGCTCAAACCTGGGGGTATGCTGTTATACACCACCTGTTCCGTACTGGTGCAGGAGAATGATGCGCAACTGGATGTATTCCTCAAACAACAGACCGCCGCCCGTAGCGAACCCCTGCAGACAGATTGGGGACATGCGACTGCGCACGGCCGACAGATTTTGCCCGGCGAAGATGACATGGATGGCTTTTATTATGCATGTCTGCGCAAAGCCGGGTAATTCGCCATTGCACCGCGCCCTGGCATGCCTCGTCATGGTATTGCTGAGTACCGCAACCTACGCCAACAATTTCACTATCCGTTCAGTCGAAACACGCTTGAACAGCAAGGTCTACCAACTCAGCGCGCAAGTGGATTACAAACTCTCACCACGGGTGATCGAGGCGTTGCAAAATGGCGTACCACTGGTGATCATGCTCGATATCAAGGTCGAACAGGAACGCAGCTGGTGGCTGAATAAAAATGTGGCTGAGCTTAAACAAGGCTACATGTTGCTCTATCACGCCCTCAGTGAAAAATACATTCTGAATAATCTCAACAGCGGCGTACAGCAGGATTTCACCCGCATTGATGACGCCATCGATGAACTCAGTCATATACAAAATCTGCCCATCCTCGACGCGAATCTGGTGAATAATAAAAATCGCTATTTTGTCCGCCTGCATACCTACCTGGATCTTGAGGCGCTGCCCGCACCGGTGCGACCGTTGGCGTATTTATCCGCGCATTGGCGTCTGGAAAGTGACTGGTACCAATGGCCACTGCAAAACTAAAAAATTTCACTGCCGGCCCGGCACCCATCATCGCATTGCTGGTCCTGCTGCTGACCTCTTTGTCGTTGATGAGCGACGCCATGCACAGTTCCACGCAGTTTGGCCAGCTCTATACCTATCTGCTTGTTCTGAATTTTGCGTCGATCCTGATCCTGCTCGGGCTGATTGCGCGCAATCTGTATGCGCTCACCCGCCAATGGCGTGCGCAGGTAACCGGTTCACGTTTGACGGCACGCCTGGTCTTGTTGTTTGCCGTGCTGTCGGTCACGCCGGTTCTGGTGGTGTATTACTTTTCACTGGATTTTCTCAAGCATGGCATCGACAGCTGGTTTGACGTACGCACCGAGCGCGCCCTCAAAAATGCGCTGGAACTCAGTCAATCCTCGTTGGCCGTGCGTATGCACGAGCTGCTCAAACAAACCAAACAGCAAGGTGCCGAACTGTCCATGATCACCAATGACATGGCCAGCCTGAGTTTGCACGATATACGAGTTGCGCTCGACGCCAGCGAACTCACCTTGTTTGGCCAAAGCGGCCGTATCATTGCTGCCAGCACCGATGAAGCCACCCGTTTGTTTCCCACCCGCATCGACGAATCCGTGTATACGCGGCTGCGGCAGGAACAGGAATACGTGGAGCTGGCGCCGATAACCGATAGCGGCTTGTTCATTCGTGTCGCCATCCTGATCCCCAGCAGTGATCCGGTTGGTGAGTCCCGCATCCTGCATGCGATGTTTGCCGTCACCAAACGCACGAATACGCTCGCGCAGAATGTCGAGGAAGCCTATACGCAATACCGTGAGCTGGCCTATATGCGCACGCCTTTGAAAACCACGTTCATCGTGACGTTGTCACTGATTGTATTGCTGGCGTTATTAATGTCGATCTGGACGGCATTTTATTTTGCGCGGCGCCTGGTACAACCCATAGTCGATCTGGTGGAAGGCACACGTGCTGTCGCCAGTGGTAACTACACCACGCAACTACCGCTGCCCAGTAACGATGAGTTGGGCTTTTTGGTGCGCTCCTTCAATGACATGACGCAGAAGATCGCCCTGGTGACCGACGAAGCCACACGCAGCCAGCAACAATTGCTCGAACAGCACGCCTATCTGGATGTGGTACTGACGCATCTCTCTTCCGGTGTCATCACGCTGGATCAAAATCGGCATTTGCATACGGCCAATGATGCCGCCGGTCAGATCCTGGGTATCGATCTGCAACCCTTCGAGGGTTTTTCACTGAACAAGCTCACCCATGAACAGCCGCAATCCATTCTGTTCATCGACACCATTTTTGCGCATCTGGATAATGATGAGGCAGAGTGGCGTGAAGAATTGACCTTGTTCAATCCCTCCGGCCGTCAGGTGTTATTGTGTCGTGGCAGCGTACTGCCCGCCACCGACAATAAATCCGGCGGTTTCGTCGTGGTATTCGACGACATTACCCAATCGGTACAAGCACAGCGCAATGCCGCCTGGGGTGAAGTGGCGCGGCGTCTGGCACATGAAATCAAAAATCCGCTGACACCAATTCAGTTATCCGCTGAACGGTTGCGGCATAAATATTTGCATAAAATGGAAGAAAAAGATCGCGAAGTGCTGGATCGCGCCACACACACGATTGTGCAACAAGTGGAAGCGCTCAAGGAAATGATCAAGGCATTTTCAGATTATGCCCGTATGCCGAATTTACAAGTCCAGTCCCTGAACATGAATGATCTGATCCGCGAAGTGCTGGATTTATACAGTCATGAATCGCAACCCTGTCAGATTCAATTACACCTGGATCCGCGCATGCCGATGATCGAGGCCGATGATGGTCGCTTGCGGCAATTGCTGCATAATCTGATTAAAAACGCGCTGGAAGCCATGACGCAACAACCCCATGCACAATTACAGATCAGCACGCAGTGTCTGGAAAAAGAAGCCTGTCGCTTTATCGAATTGCGCGTGCGCGATAGCGGTCCGGGTATCCCGGAATCACTGGTGGGACAAATCTTTGAACCCTATATCACCACCAAACCCAAAGGCACGGGGCTGGGTTTGGCGATCGTCAAAAAGATTGTCGAAGAACACGGTGGTATGATTTGGGCGGAAAACGCCGAAGGTGGCGGAGCCTGCATCATTATCCGCTTACCGGTAACCAAGGAAATGCCCAAACATGCAGCCGCATAAACAGGAATCTGCCACTCAAGACGCGGATGATTCCCGGCAACTGACCGCACCGCATATTCTGGTCGTCGATGACGAACCGGAAATTCGTCGTTTGTTACAGGAAATTCTGGTGGATGAGGGTTATGACGTCAGCGTCGCGGAAAATGCCCATGCCGCACGCGAAGCGCATCGCCAGAGCCGCCCGGATTTGGTCTTGCTGGATATCTGGATGCCGGATGTCGATGGCATCACGCTATTGAAAGAGTGGTCCGAAGCCGAACAGGGTTTGCCGATGCCGGTGATCATGATGTCCGGTCACGGCACGGTGGAAACCGCCGTCGAAGCCACCCGTCTGGGCGCTTACGATTTTATTGAGAAGCCCTTGTCACTGGCGAAATTGTTACTCACCGTCGAACACGCTTTGCAAAACGATCAATTGCAACGCGAAAATGTTCAGCTGCGCCGCCTGTCACATATCCCGCCGGAGCCCATCGGCAAAAGTCCGGTTATGCAAAAATTGCGAGAGCAAATCCGCCGCATCGCCCAACACGATACCTGGGTGTTACTCAGTGGCGAATCCGGCTGTGGCCTGAATGTGTTTGCACATTTTTTACATCAATGCAGTCCACAGCGCGGCCGGCCGTTTATCGAAGTCAATGTGGCATCATTACGCAGCGATACCGTCATGCAGGAGTTATTCGGCGCTGAATCGGCGGACAAGGTGCACTATGGCTTGCTCGAACAAGCCAATGGCGGCACGTTATTTTTAAGCGACATTGGTGATATGGACATGACCACCCAGGCGAAGCTCAACTCCGCACTGGAAACACGTAGCTTCCAACGCATCGGTGGTGATACCCAAGTGAATCTGCAGGTGCGCGTGATTGCCTCCACCCACTATCAATTGGAACTAGCGATTAATGCCGGACGTTTTCGCAGCGATCTGTATTACCAGTTAAATATCGTACCGATACCGATTCCGCCGCTGCGCGAACATCGCGAGGATGTCCCCGAGCTATTGCAACACTATATTGGTGTGTTCGTCGATCAGGACAAGCTGCCGTACCGAAAATTTTCATTGGCGGCACAGAACCGGCTACGCAATCACAGCTGGCCGGGCAATATTCGCGAGCTTAGCAATCTGGTGCAACGCCTGCTGATCATTGGCAGCGGTCCGGAGATCAGTTTGGCTGAAGTTGAACAGGCATTAGGGCAATCCGCATTGGCACCCGCAACAACTCACCTCAGTAGCGGCGCACTGCCTGGTTTTGAACAACCGCTGCGCGAAGCACGCGAACAGTACGAACGGCTGTATCTGGAATACCAATTACGTCAGCATGGCGGCAAGGTTGGCCGGATCGCTAAAATTGTCGGCTTGGAACGCACCCATCTGTACCGTAAACTGCGCGCCCTGGGTATCGATCCCAAACACCTTGAGGATGATGACTGACCATGAAAATTATTATCCTGGGTGCCGGCACCGTCGGCAGTACCCTGGCCGCGCATCTCACCAAGGAATCCAATGACATCACCCTGGTGGATTTGAATACGCGGAATTTACAGAGCCTGCAGGATCGTCTCGATATCCGTACCGT
The DNA here is from genome assembly GCA_024641475.1 of Gammaproteobacteria bacterium. GTDB lineage: Bacteria > Pseudomonadota > Gammaproteobacteria > UBA6429 > Thiohalophilaceae > JACQBC01. The sequence continues at coordinate 16,712 of JAHECZ010000029.1, read as the reverse complement.
GGCCGGTCACGCTTCCCACCCGGATGTGTTGCGCGCCGCCGGCGGTGAAGACGCCGACATGTTAATCGCCGTCACCGACAACGATGAAACCAATATGGTTGCCTGCCAGGTTGCGTATACGCTGTTTCATACACCGACCAAAATTGCGCGCGTGCGTGCCGCCGAATATCTCATTCACCCGGAATTGTTTTCGCAAACGGCGCTGCCCGTCGATGTTTTCATCAGTCCCGAACAATTACTCACCGATAATATTCAACGCCTGATCGAAACTCCCGGAGCGTTACAAGTACTGGATTTCGCCGACGGTCAGGTGCAATTGGTTGGCGTACGTGCTTATTATGGCGGGCCACTGGTCGGCCATGAGTTACGTGCTTTACGCCAGCATATTCCCAATGTGGATATGCGTGTCGCGGCGATATATCGCCGCAACCGTGCCATCATCCCCGAAGGCCATACCGTTATCGAAGCCGACGACGAGGTGTTTTTTGTTGCCGCCAAAAAAAATATCCGCAAAGTCATGAGCGAACTGCGGCGGCTGGATAATCCGTATAAACGCATCATGATCGCTGGTGGCGGCAACATCGGGCGGCGGCTGGCGCAGGCCCTGGAAAACAACTTTGAAGTCAAACTCATCGATCACAATCCGGCCCGTACCAAGATGCTCTCGGAAGAGCTCGAACATACCATCGTGTTACAGGGTGACGTTTCCGATGAAGAATTATTGATCGAAGAAAATATCGAAGACATGGATGTGTATTGTGCACTGACCAATGATGACGAAGTCAATATTCTGTCATCCATGCTGGCCAAACGGCTGGGTGCGCACAAGGTCATGACGCTAATCAATCGCGCCTCATATGTGGATCTGATCCAGAGCGGTGAAATCGACATCGCCATCTCGCCGCAACAAGTTACCATCGGTGGCCTGCTCACCCATATCCGCCGCGGTGATGTTGCCCGTGTGCATTCCTTGCGGCGTGGCGCCGCCGAGGCTATTGAAGCGATTGCGCACGGCGATAAAAATTCTTCCAAGGTCGTGGGACGGCGTATCGATGAATTACGTTTACCGCCCGGCACCACCATCGGCGCGATCGTGCGCGGCAGCGAAGTGATCATTGCGCATCACGACACCATCATCGCCAGCGAAGATCACGTCATTCTGTTTGTCGTGGATAAAAAGCGCATTAACGATGTGGAACGCCTGTTCCAGGTCGATGTCATGTTTATCTAAACCATGCACCTGCTCGTTACCTTACGTATTCTTGGTCTGTTGCTGGTCATCTACAGCGTGACCTATATTCCGCCGATGATCGTCTCGTTGATTTATACCGACGGTGCCTTACAGCCGCTATTTGATTCCTTTGCCGTCACGTTGATCGGCGGTTTGATCATCTGGTTACCGGTAAAAAATTATAAAAAAGAATTACGCTTGCGCGACGGATTTTTCATCGTGGCATTGTTCTGGGTCACGCTGAGTATCATCGGCGCCATTCCGTTCATACTCAGTCCGCAACTGCACATCAGTTTTGCCGGTGCGCTGTTTGAAACCACCTCCGGACTGACCACGACCGGCGCGACCGTGTTGTCCGGTCTGGATGGCTTACCTCAATCGATTTTGTATTATCGCCAGCAACTGCAATGGCTCGGCGGCATGGGTATCATCGTGTTAGCCGTGGCGATTCTGCCGATGCTGGGCATCGGTGGCATGCAAATGTACCGTGCCGAAACACCCGGCCCGGTGAAAGACTCCAAACTGACACCGCGCATCACCGAAACGGCCAAAGCACTTTGGTATATTTATATTTCGCTGACCGTCGCCTGTGCCAGTGGTTACTATCTGTCGGGTATGAATCTGTTCGATGCGATTGGCCACAGCTTTTCGACAATCTCGACCGGCGGCTTCTCCACCCATGACGCCTCATTGGCTTACTTTGGTGACAACCCAATGCTCGCCCTGGTGGGAATTTTATTTATGTTTCTGGGTGGCGCGAACTTTGCGCTGCATTTTCTGGTGTGGCGACATCGCAGTATCAAAAGTTACTTTCGCGACAGTGAATTTAAAACCTATCTGGCGATAATCATTATCGCCGGACTGATCACTTCGGTATATCTGTATTTGCATAAAATCATCAATAGCCCGTTATCCGCATTATTACACGGTTTTTTTCAAACCATTTCCGTCGCCACTTCCACCGGCCTGACCACACAAAATTATGCCGGCTGGCCGGCCTTTGTGACGGTACTGATCCTGTTCACCGGCTTCATCGGCTCCAGCGCCGGTTCCACCGGCGGCGGTATGAAATCGATTCGGTTTTTATTATTACTCAAGCAAGGCTACCGCGAATTGTTACGCGTGATTCATCCCAACGCGGTCATCGCGATCAAACTCAATGGCAAACCCGTACCCGAGCGGGTCATGGAATCGGTGTGGGGCTTTCTCGCGACATTTGTCGCCTGCTTTGCGTTAATCATGCTGGCATTAATGCTGACCGGACTGGATCAGGTCACCGCGTTTGCCGCAACGGCATTTACCATTAACAACACGGGCGTTGGTCTGGGCACAGTCAGTTCCAACTACGCCGAGATCAGTGACATCGCCAAACTGATTTGTGCGTTTTCGATGTTACTGGGTCGCCTGGAAGTGTTTACCATTCTGGTATTGCTTACCCCGGCGTTCTGGCGTCGCTAGGCATCTGTATGTCCGTCATAGAAAATTTCGAAAAAATGCTCGCCAGCGGCACCGACAATGCGTTATTACGTTTTGGCTTGGGGCAGGCTTATCTTGGTGCAGGTGAATTTGCCACCGCAGCAGAACACTTGCGTCGTGCGACACAACACGATCCCAATTATTCGGCCGCCTGGAAATTATTGGGCAAGGCCCTGGCGGAGCTCGCTGACACCGACGCCGCGCTACACGCTTATCAACAGGGAATTCAGGTGGCCACGGCCAGGGGTGATGTACAAGCCGCCAGGGAAATGCAGGTGTTTCTTAAACGTCTGCAAAAAAACAACTAAATAACTGTTCCGAAATGGTATCCAGTATTGGCGTTAAAAGCGCACGCCGGCATGACGCGAAATGTATTCTTTCACGTACATCTTGTAGTAAGTGGATACCATTTGGGAACACCTATTTAGGCGACTTCTGCTTAACCCGATTTCGCTACGGGATTTTTTTGTTGTTCCGCCGCATCACTTCCGGCGAGCATGACGCAATCACGTCCGGCACCTTTAGCCGCATACAGTGCCTGATCCGCCTGATGCAGCAAATATTCTTCCGTCGTGCCATTCTCCGGCAACATCGCCACGCCGATCGATATCGTCACGGATGGAAGCTTCAAGCCGTTATGCTCGATTTGCATTTTTTTAACTTCCAGACGAATCCGGTTGGCACGCTCGACCGCACCGTTGACATCCATATTGGGCAGCACCACCACAAATTCCTCGCCGCCATGCCGGCTGACCAAATCCTCGCGGCGGGTATTTACGCCAAGCAGGCGCGCCACTTCAATCAGGACACGATCCCCGGCAGCGTGGCTATAGGTATCGTTGATTTTTTTGAAGTGATCCACATCGATCATCAAGACCGCTAACGTGGGCTTTTCACGGCGCATACTGCGCTGGATTTCACGTGGCAGCATTTCCTGGATAAAGCGACGATTGTGCAGACCGGTCAATGTATCGTGAATCGATTGCTGCTCCAGGCTCTGTCGCAAGGTCAGGTTGGCAATCGCCATGGCAATCTGTTTACTGGCAGCAAATACCAGTCCCTGCTTCTGTTTCATCAATTCCTGGATCGCTTCATCTTTTATGCGCTCCTGCTGGAATAATGTCAGCATGCCGATGGTACTGCCTTGCGCAATCAGCGGCACACACAGTGACAGATCCGGATGCTGTGGCTCGAAATGCTCACACAATAATAATGCCTGGCTGGAATCAGACGTATGCGGGGCGCCGCGGCGCACGGCCATACAATCCTTTGCTTCGACATATTGCGCCGACATATTCACGCCCCACTCACACACCAGTTCCAATTGCTTCGACTTGCCCGTCACCACATACATGGCCCCGGAATACTCGGTAAACATACGTGGCGCGATGCGACATACTACTTTATAGGCTTCATCCAGATTCTGACAGGTTTGCAACACATCACCCAGATCGCTTAACAACGCCATTTCCTGTGCACGCAACTCCAGTTCATGGATTGTCGTCAGCAGTTGCTTGGATGATTTATGCCGCTCGCTCACATCACGCAGTATTCCCACATACACCGGTTTGTCATCGCGCGTTAACGAACTCACCGCCAGTTCCAGAGGAAATACTGAACCGTCCCGACGCCGCCCCATCACTTCGCGACCACTACCGATGATCTTGGCGACATGCGTCGTCTTATAGGCATGCAGATAATTGTCATGGCGACTGTGATCCGGCTCGGGCATCAACACTTTAATATTTTGCCCAACCAGATCTTCCCTGCTGTAACCAAACGTGGCGACGATGGCGGGATTGACGGTTTCGATAATACCGGTTTCGTTGATAGTGATAATGCCATCCACAACCGTATTGACGATCGCCTGCACCCGCTGTGCGCTGTTAGCCGCAATAACCTGCATCTGCTGGATCGTTGCTTTGGCCTTTTGGTGTTGCCGGGCGATTGTACTGATGATGATAAACAACAGGATATCGATCAAGGCACCGCCGATGGCCACGATAAATGGCTGGGACTCTTCGCCCACCGAAATATAACCCGGCCGGGAATTGACATAGAGTTGCCACACCTGGCCGCCAAAGATCAGTTTGGATTGTCGGAAAAATTCCGGATGATGCACTTTATCATTAAAATGCAGCTCGGCGTTGGTGTCATACAGCAAGCTCGCCGTCGTCGTCTCTTCGCCGTCAAAAATTTCCAGATCGATATCGGTATCCCGTGCACCGAGGATGCCCTGCATCAGATCCTTGATGCGAAAAGGACTGTAGACATACCCAAAAATTGCAGCACGGCGCTGCTCGATCGACGCTACTGGCTTGCCGTTTATGTAGACCGGCAGATACATCAAAAATCCGTTCTGCACATCGGCTTTGGTTTCCTGCACCAGCGTGACTTTGGCCGACATCGCTGCCCCACCAGTATCACGGGCGCGTTCCATCGCAGTACGCCGATTCTGTTCGGAAAACATATCAAATCCGAACGCCCGCTGATTGCGCCAGTCAAACGGTTCGAGATACAAAATACTGGTATAGATTTCACGCTCACCGGCGGGTTTTATCTCAAATTGCGGGAAGCCTTCGGCACGCACCTGACGGATAAACGCGTTGCGTTGCGGCGGTGAAATCACCTGACTGAATCCCAAGCCTTGCAAACCGGGATAGTTCTTTTCCAGCGACAATGCGGCCACGTAATTTTTCCATTCGTCGCGCTCCACCGATTTGGATGCGGCAAACAGACCGACACCGCCGAGTAACGCACGCTCCTGGGTCCGCAACCGTTTTTGAATCGCTACCTGAATCTCTTCGGCCTGAAAATTAAAGCGATCCTGGGCGCGTGCCACCACAAATCTCTCTGCCACATACCAGGCGATGATCGTAATAACTACCGAACTAAACAGAATCACCCACGCCGTGACGGGATGATGCAACAGATCCTGCAATCCAGTGCGCTCCTGTGGCGCAACAGTGGCGGGGATCGACGGCATGTAGAGTTTATTTTCAATCATTTAAATCACTGGTATTGATCAATGCCAACTTGTCAGAAGAAACTGCCATAGTTAGCGGATGGCATTGCTCGTGACTTAAATGATTCGTGCTACTTTGTATACTATGCTAATTCACTTATGAAATACCCAGCATTTACACAGATTGGCTTTAGCGGCATCACGCAGTATGCTATTCCCGTGCCTGTTACCCGTAAATCGACTGGACCATAAAATGATATTCTGCTTTTGCAACCACGTACCTGACCGTGCCATGAAATTAATCTGAATTCATACGCATGCCTACAACAACTCGCCAACGCTGATCCGCATGTATCGCCCATGAACAAGCCCACGTTACCCGACTCCCTGCCAGCTACTGCTGTCTCATCTATTGAATCCGAGCAAGTACGTTTATTAAACGATGCCGCACCGGTTTCTATCGCAGGCAGTCTGATTATCGCCGCTGTCACAGCCTGGGTGTTGTGGTCCGTCACACCTCAGGCCATTGTCGTGGCATGGGGTAGTCTGCTTGCAACAGTGCAATTCATTCGTCTGCTGCTCTTCTTTGCGATACGCCGTACGCCCAATCCTTTGCCGACGCGACAGCTGTGGAGCGCCGTGCGCATCAGCGTATTGCTGAGCGGGCTGGCCTGGGGCGCTCTACCGATATGGCTTTATCCCGCCGACTTTTCACATCAAGTGTTTCTGCCATTTGTCGCGGCGGGAGTCACCGGCGCTGCTCTGGCGGCACTGGCAGCTGATCGCATCGCGGTCATGCTGTTTGTGATTCCGACACTGCTACCGTTGATTGCACGGCTCTTCATGACCGGCACGGAAATTACCACCGCCATGGGCGGATTAATCACCTTATATCTGGCTTTTCTCGGCATTGCTGCGGGACGCAATGAACGTGACTTTCATGCCAGCTATGCGCTACGCGAAGAAATCGATCGCCAGAACAGCGCACTGAATCTGGCACAAAAAATTGCCTGGTTGGGCAGCTTCGACTGGAATCCGGTATCCGGCGAACTACGGTGGTCGGCTGAACACTTTCGCCTGTGGGGCTTAACACCGAATTCTGTTACACCTGACTACGCGCTATTCCGACAAGGTGTCCATCCCGACGATATCACACGCCTGGAAGCAATCCTGCAACAAGCGATGCAAGGTAGCCGTGTCTACGATTGTGTCCATCGCGTTATCTGGCCGGATGGCAGTGAACACCAAATGCACGGTCGCGGTGAAGTAATATTTGATGATTCCGGCAAACCGGTACAGATGATCGGTACCGTACAAGACATCACTGCGCAACTGCGAACCGAAACCGCCCTGCAGAATAGCGAGAAACGCTACGAAATCGCACTGGCGGCATCGCGGGATGGTTTATGGGATTGGGATGTAGCAACGGGCAAGGTTTATTATTCGCCACGCTGGGAAGAGATGTTTGGTTACCAGACCGGTGAGGCTGTGCAATCACTGGATGCCTTTGCGCCGCTCGTGCACCCGGACGATGTGGCCGGAATGTTCGCCGAAGTACAGCGCTACCTTCAGCGTGAAATACCTCATTACGCCCGCGAATTTCGCATGAACCACCGGGATGGCACCCCCATGTGGACACTGCATAAAGCCGTGGGAATTTTTGCTGCATCGGGAAAATGTGTCCGTTTGATCGGCACAACAGCAGACATCACCGAACGGAAAAATGCCGAACAGGCCTTACGTGAAAGTCAGTCACAGCTACAAACTGCACAGGAAATTGCCCGTCTGGGTTACTTTCGTTCGGATCTGCGCAGTGGTGCACTCGAATGGTCGGATCGGCTGGTGCGCATGCTGGGTTACGAACCAGGTGAGATTATTCCATCCATGGAGATTTTTACCGCCTCGATTCATCCGGATTATCGCGATCGCGTACTGGGTACACTGGCGCAGGCCTTCTCGGCAACCTACACGGTAACAGCTGGCGAACGTGCGACGTTGCCAACATTGGAATATCGTGCACTGCGCCGTGATGGCACGGAAATCTGGTTACGTTCCGAAGCGCAGGCCGAGGTGGATGAATCCGGCAAGCCTATCCTGATTCAAGGAACTGCGCAGGACATTACCGAGCTCAAACGCACCGAACTCGCCATGATGGCCGCGCGTGATGAGGCAGAGCAGGCCAGTCGGGCCAAGTCGGAATTTTTATCCAGCATGAGTCACGAACTGCGTACGCCGATGAACGCCATTCTGGGTTTCAGCCAATTGATGCGTTATGACGCCACCTTATCGAGCGCGAACCTGGAAAACATCGATGAAATTATCAACGCCGGTAAGCATTTATTGCAGCTCATTAATGAAGTATTGGATCTGGCCAAGGTCGAATCCGGTCAGATTGCGTTGTCCCTGGAACCGGTCGAGGTTGAACCCGTTGTGGAGGAATGTCTGGCCTTGATGAGCACACTGGCAGAAAAACGGGCTATTCGCATCCACTACACGGCAATCGCCGCAGCAGTTGTCCGCGCCGATGAGATGCGACTCAAACAGGCGCTGCTCAACCTGCTCTCCAATGCCGTCAAATACAATCGCCATGGCGGTCGCGTGACACTCGACGTGGCGCGGACGAATAGCGACACGGTGCGCATTCAGGTTACCGATACCGGCCCGGGCATCGCGGCGCATCAACTTACGGAGTTGTTCCAACCTTTCAATCGACTCAATGCCGAGCGCAGCGAAATTGAAGGCACAGGTATTGGTTTGTCCATTACGCAGCGCATTATTGATTTAATGGGTGGCCGACTCGGGGTCAGCAGCGAAGTCGGTGCAGGTAGCACGTTTTGGATCGAGCTGCCCGTGGACAATAAAACCGAAATCAACAATTCACAGGCAGACGCACATCCTGTCGTCCCCGGCGTGGCACTGCCCGCATCTGAAACACAACATCTTGTGCTGTACATCGAAGATAACCCGGCCAATCTCAAACTGGTGGCGCAGATCCTTGGCAAACGCCAACACATTCACCTGATCACCGCGCATACTCCTGAGTTGGGTATTGAACTGGCGCGCACTCGCCTGCCTGAGCTCATTTTGCTCGATATCAATCTCCCGGGTATGGACGGGTTCCAGGTTCTGGAAATATTCAAGCGCGAAGCCGCCTTGCAACACATTCCGGTTATCGCGGTGACTGCCAATGCCATGCCCAGCGATCTCGAACGCGGCAAGGCAGCGGGATTTGCCGATTACCTCACCAAGCCATTAAATATTGTGCAGTTCCATGCGGTCATCGATCGCTATCTCACTATTCCCGCCTCTGACGCATTGCTGCCCGAGTGAAATCTGTTTCACAACGGTGCAGACGAATCGCTTTTCGTGTTACGCATGCATGCTGTATCACTTCATATCCATGTAGATCACAAGTTAATTCACCACCTGCACCTGACGTGAAAACTCACCGCACGATTCCCATATAAACGCTAAGAAAATAGGCTGTTATTACTTGTTTCGCATTAACTTGCTATATTGCAGAAAGTAGCCGATTGGCCGCTATAAAAATGATAACGACAGTTTTGTTATAAGGCATGTCTGTGAAGACGACGTATCACAACCCCATCAAATTAACTGATCTACAATTGCGGCAACGCCGTTACGCGTCGGTATTGCCGGCGGGATTGCTTCCGCTATTTTTCGGTGTGAGTTCAATGATGCTGATTGGGTTTCATCCCATACATAAATGCGATTTGCCAGTCTTTGGCAGCACCAGTATTGATGTCACTAACGTCGTAGCGATAACTTTAAGCCAGGCGCCACGCATTTATCGCCAGGTTCAGAATATAGCGGTAATTTGATGCAGCACAATTTTTCTTATCGCCGAATCATCTGGCCATTAATTATCAGCATGGCGGTGGTAGCACTGGTGACCACCACGGTGACGCTGCTGATTTTATATCGCGCTGCGTATAAGCAAACCCTGTCGGAATTACAGGAAACCACCGAGACACTCGCCAGCATCGCAGCAGCCGTGGCGGAGTTTGATAAAAAATACAGCGCACATACGCACCCGCAGGGATCACGCGGCGCCACCCTGGAACAGCTCGAACAAGGCCTCAAAGGGATACGCCATAGCTATGCGACCGCTGAGTTAACCATTGGCCAACATGCTGACGGCGATATCGTCGTATTGCGGCACGATCCTGCCAAGGGGATCGAAGCTGTCACGCACGGTAAGTTCGAAGGTAACCAGGCGATTCCATTATCGCTGGCCTTGCAAGGCCAGCGTGGCAGCATCGAGATGCGCGATTATCGTGGCGTTACCGTGCTGGCCGGCTATGCACCGGTACCCTCACTGGATATTGGTCTGGTTTATAAAATCGACTTGCAGGAAATCCGTGCGCCTTACATAAACGCCGCGCTTTGGTCGAGCGCGCTAATGTTGGTCATTATTAGCCTGGGTGCAGTGAGCTTTTTTATGTTATCCCGGCCACTTGCCCGACAAGCGCAGGTGAATACTGAAATCGTTCAGCAAGCTTTATTCCGCCTCAACGAAGCACAACGGATGGCCAAGATCGGCAGCTGGGAACTCGACCTCACCACAAATTCACTGGTCTGGTCAGATGAAATCTTTCACATGTTTGCAGTGGATAAGCAAAAATTTGCGGCTTCTTATCAAGCCTTCCTTAACGCCATCCACCCGGACGATCGCGATGCCGTCAACCAGGCGTATACCAATTCGCTGACTGACCGCAAACCTTATGAGATCGTGCATCGTCTGAAAATGACCGACGGCACGATTAAATACGTGCGTGAAACCTGCGAATCCTTTTTTGATGCCGACGGCAAACCACAACGCTCGATCGGCACGGTACAGGATATTACTGAACTGTATCTTGCTGAAATGGAATTGCAGCATCACCGCGAACACCTCGAAGCAGAGGTACAGCAACGTACCGCGGCCTTGCAAACCGCCAAAGATGACGCTGAACGTGCCAATCAGGCCAAGAACGAATTTTTATCGCGCATGTCACATGAACTGCGCACCCCCATGAATGCCATCCTGGGCTTCTCACAGATTTTGAATATGGAACCATTGCAACCCGAGCTGCTGGATTACGTCATGGAAATTGACCGCGCCGGTAATCACTTGCTGGTATTGATCAATGAACTGCTCGACATGTCCCGCATCGAATCCGGCAAGATGCACGTGGCAATGCAACCGGTGAACGTGTTGCAAGCCACTGCGGAAGCCACCACCATCATTCAACCCTTGCTGACCGAACGTCGCATCGACATCCGCAATCATTGTGATACCCGTTCCTTTGTGTTGGCCGACCCCACCCGTCTCAAACAGATTCTGGTTAATCTGTTATCCAATGCCGCCAAATACAATCGCCCGATGGGTCGCATTACGCTGGATTGCCAGCCATTAAGTGAATCGCGCCTGCGTATCTCGGTGAGCGACACCGGGCCGGGCATCGCGGCGGATAAATTACCATTGCTGTTCACGCCGTTTGAACGGCTTGGCGCGGAACGCGGCCCGGTGCAAGGTACGGGTATCGGTCTGGCGCTTTCCAAAAAACTCGCCGCACTGATGAATGTCGAACTGGGCGTGGAATCCACACCGGGGCAAGGTTCCACTTTCTGGGTCGAGTTGAGCATCGCCGCCGATCTGCACAGCGCGGCCGATAAGACTGCCGACACAGCAGTATCCGCAACGGAGCTAACGCAAACCAAATATAAAATCCTCTACGTGGAAGATAATGCCGCGAATCTGCGCGTGGTCGAAGCAATGTTCCGCCATCAACCAACCATGGTCCTGTTATCAGCAACCAATGGTGAATATGGTCTGGAACTGGCGCAACGTTACTTGCCCGATGTCATTCTGCTGGATATCCATTTGCCGGGCATGGACGGTTATGCCGTACTCAAAGGGCTCCAGGCTGATCCACGTACGCAACATATTCCCGTGATTGCCTTATCCGCCGATGCGATGCCACTGGATATTGAACGTGGATTACAGTCCGGATTCATACACTACCTGACCAAACCGATTAATTTGCAAACCCTGTTGAAAACGTTGCAATTGGTCTTGCAGCAAACTGACATTGCAACTCACTATGCTTCTAATAAATAAATTATTGATAAAGTAAACAAGGATCGATGCATAACCAATGACGGATGCGATTACCAAGTTAGCCGACACCCTGGTACGTCTGAACCGGGCCCAGCATGTTGCCCGTTTGGGTGACTATGCGCTGGATGTACGCAGCGGCGAGCTCAGCTGGTCGGACATGGCCTACGCAGTACTGGGATTTGTGCCTGGCAGCATAACCCCCTCGTTACACAATTTTCTACTCAATGTGCATCCGGATGATCGGAACCAGCTGCAGGAAAACATGGGCGCGGCCATCGCCGCTGTCTATATTGCCGATCAACATGGTCAGGCCCGCTTACCGGATCTCGAGTACCGCGTGGTTCACCCTGATGGCAGTATCCACTGGTTGCACTCCGAAGCCATAGCCGATCTCGATGCCAACGGTCATGTTACACATATCGCCGGCACGGTGCAGGACTTTACCTGCCGTAAACAGATTGAACTACAGCTGCAGCAGGCGAAACAAACGGCGGAGCATGCCAGTCAGATCAAAACGGAATTTTTATCCCGCATGTCACACGAATTACGCACCCCGATGAATGCGATCATGGGTTTTGCACAACTGCTGCATCAGGAGGCATTGCAACCGGATCAACGCGACTTCGTCGAAGAGATCGATCGCGCCAGTGCACACTTGCTGGTGCTGATTAATGAGTTACTGGATCTGTCGCATCTTGAAGTTGGCAAGCTGCATGCCACGCTGCAGGCGGTAAATCTGCTACAGGTCATCAATGAGACGATCCAGACTTTGCAGCCACTAATGACCGAACGGCGCATTGCCATACGCAATGATTGTCAACATCAGATTACCGTGCTGGCAGATCCGCGTCGTCTTAAACAAATTCTGGCAATCCTGCTGACCAATGCCATCAAATATAATTATCCAAAGGGACGTGTCGCGATTAGCTCACAGAGCATTTCGGATGTACGCCTGCGTCTGTCCATCACCGATACCGGACCGGGTATTGCACCGGAGAAGCGGGCCCTGTTATTCAAACCGTTTGAACGACTGGGTGCCGAAGCAGGTGTTGAACCCGGCGCAGGAATTGGTTTGGCGCTGGCAAAACAATTTGCCGATCTGATGGATGCCGAGTTAGGTGTCGACAGCGCACCAGGACAGGGCTCTACCTTCTGGGTTGATCTCACCATGACGCCGAATTCGCTTAACAGCGATTCCAGCGTGGATACGCCTATCGATATAATGGTGGAAAATGATACGTATAAGGTGTTGTACATCGAAGACAACGCCGCCAATCAACGCGTCGTCGAAGCGATGTTTCGTCATGAACCGTCACTCAGCTTGTTAACCGCCGCCAGCGGCGAATACGGACTGGAGCTGGCGCAGCACCATGTGCCCGATGCCATTCTGCTGGATATTCATTTACCGGGCATGGATGGTTATGCCGTATTGCAAGCCCTGCATGCCAATGCACGCACCCGTGACATTCCGGTGATCGCCCTGTCAGCCGATGCGATGCCGTTTGATATCGATAGCGGCCTGAATGCCGGATTTATTCGTTATCTCACCAAACCGGTACGGCTTGATGAGTTAATGGAAGTGTTGCTGACAACTCTGCACGATCGCGTTAACACCAGAATATAACGTTCGCAGACGGAAGTTTTCGATGCAAGGAATACTTGAATTACTCGCTATACTTGAGAGTGCCAAACAGAAACAACTTTGCTGAGGGATTAGTTATGTTATATCTACGCTACCTTAAAATATATTTTTTACTGCTGTTCTGTCTGCTGAATTTTCCGGGCTATGCCGCCACCGACACACTCCACCTGGTAACCGTGGCATTGCCACCACTGGGCTCTCCACCAGCACAACAGGGTTTTCTCGAACAGGTGGCGCGCGAAGCCTTTCGACGGATTGGTCGCACGATCGAGGTGACCACACTACCGGGCGAACGCTCCTTAATTAACGCCAATACCGGTTTGGACGACGGTGATTTGATGCGCGCACCTGGTTTTGAAAACGCTTTTCCCGATCTGTTACGTGTACCAGAAAAAATAGGCAACATGGAATTTATGGCCTATAGCAAACGTACAGATATCAAGTTACATGGCTGGGAGGATTTGCAACCTTACGTTGTCGGCTATTCGTCCGGATGGAAAATCTTTGATCGCAATGTCAAAGCCAAAGAGATCACCAAGACACGCATTATTGATGATCTGTTTCCACTACTATATAGCAATCGTGCCGATATTATTCTGATCGATCGCTGGCAAGGATTGTGGGCTGCACACACACTAGGCTTCACCGTACACACCATCGAACCGCCTTTAGCGCAGATGGACATGTTTATGTATTTGCACAAGCGGCATGCCGATATTATTCCGGCGCTGGTTAAGGCACTGACCGCGATGAAGGCCGACGGGACGTATCAAAAAATTTCAACAACGACACTGAAACTGTCACGGCCCAAGGCCGTACATGAATAAAATTTTCAGTAGCGCATCGTTCCGCAACAATGGCATCGGCCGTCGCCTCATCGTCGCATTGATTCTGTTTAGCTCCATCATTACCGCATT